>NZ_JBSYHW010000005.1:0-83113 GCF_056108345.1 Cyanobium sp. NIVA-CYA 375
TCCTCTGACTGCTCCTGTTCACCCTCCGGAAAGGGTCACAGGACCTCCTGAGTTACACCACTCGGAGGGGCGCTACCGACGCCTAGTTCCGCCGGTACCGGCCCGACCAGGTGAAACAGGGCCAGGCTGATCATCAGAAAGCAGTGGTGAAGAAGGGCTGTCATCTCAGGCTCAGGGCTGGGAGGTGGAGGTGGATGCGGCGGAAGCGGCGGTCCATGACGATTCATCGTGGCAGAACAACCCAGAATGCCTCGCTCTTTGAGGCTGTTAAACAAGCGGTTGGTTTCAAGAGCTGATACGTTGAATTCATGGTGATCAGTCCCCCGTTATTGCTGCGTTGCTCTGCTGGGGCCGCCCTGGCGGAAGACGGCCGCTGTATCTGAACTACGTCTACGCTCCGATTAAGGAGTGGTGCTCAAGGTAATTGAAGTAAGCAGCGAAGTTGACATAGCCGAAACTCATATATGAAACCAGAGCGATGTGACAGCCCTTGATCAAGTGATCCGCAAGTGAACTCTTAAGTCAGCTCCGTGGAGGTGCAAGATCTCAACCGCGATAGCACCAACTCATCTGCTCGCATCGGCCTCGCCCCCAAGGCGGGAGGGCGAGGCCACAACTGTTGAGACATGGAGGCCCTAGCTTTTTAGTTAGGGCTCGCCTGAGCGCTCGCTGTCAACCACACCCGGCAGGATCAACTCCAACAGGGCACCTCCCTCAGGCTGGTTGCTGGCCTGAATCCGACCACCGTGGGTAACCGCAATCTGCTGCACTATCGACAAGCCCAGCCCACTACCAATCCGTTGACTGCGGGCCCGGGAGGGATCGCCTCGGTAAAAGCGCTCAAACAGATGGGCTAGGTCGTCTTCGCTGAGACCTGGACCCTGATCAGCCACACTCAGCTGGCACCACCCACCGCGGCGATCGAGGCGAACCCTAACCACCCCACCGTCGGGGCTATATCGCAGGGCGTTATCAAACAGATTGAGCAGGGCCCGATGTAGGCGGGAATTGTCGCCGCACAGCTGCAACTGCGCTGGTGCATGAAGTTCGAAGCCGATTTGGCGTGGATCGGCTAGGGGGCGCACGCTGGCCCAAACCTGCTCGACTAGCTGCGGCAGATCCACCACCATGACCCGTGAGCCTGTGCCTGGCAGGGTGTTTTCAAGTCGGGAGAGTTCAAGCAAATCACCTACCAGCTCCTGGAGCCGGAGCAACTCCCGTTGCAGCCGCTCCACCAGACGGGCGTTCTGGCTGTTTACCTGGGCAGCGAGGCTATCGCCCACAAGCAGTAGGGCGGTGAGAGGGGTTTTTAACTCATGGGCTACATCACTAACCCAACGCTCCTGCTGTTCCAGCTGGGCGTCCAAGGAGCGGCGATTCTGCAGTTGAACACCCAACCAACCATCTCGACCAGGCACCACCATCACGTCTAAGTCGTGGCCGCCGGAGTGCCATTCCAGCCGCTGAGGGCGATCCTGGCGGCGGGCGATGCGGATGCTGCTGGACAAACCCGGATCGGGGCAGACTTCACTGAAGGGCTGGCCGATCAATAGCCGACCAGCATCGAGCAGCAGGATTCTTTCCGCCCTTGGATTGATATGGCCAATCTGGCCCTGGCGATCCAGCAGAATCCAGCCGATTGCAGATGAATCTATCCAACTAAGCAGCTGACGGGCCCGGGGCAGGGGGCGGTTCAGGCCAGCACGGCGACGCCAGGATGCTACCCCTAGGCAGGCAAGCAGCCCCAAGCAGGCCCCCAGGACCAGCACAAGAAATAGCTCAAGATTCCTAGCCAAAGCGATAACCGAATCCACGCACCGTGATCAGATGCAGCGGGGCCGAGGGGTTCGCCTCCAATTTTTCGCGCAGCCAGCGGATGTGGACATCCACAGTTTTGCTATCTCCGAAGTAATCGACGCCCCAGAGCTGCTCCAATAACTGATCACGGCTCCAAACCCGCCGGGGATTTTGCATAAACAACTCCAGCAACCGATATTCCTTGGGGGAAAGGTTCACATCTAGACCGTCCCGCGTCACCCGGCACTCCTCCTGGTACAGGCAGAGGTTGGCGTGCTCAAGCACCTTGGCCCGGGCAGCCTGGCTGGAAGAACGCCGCAGCAAGGCCCGGCACCTGGCCACCAGCTCGCGCATGCCAAAGGGTTTAACCAGGTAATCGTCTGCACCAACCTCCAGGCCCAACACCCGGTCAGTTTCGGTGTCGCGGGCACTCACCACCAGAATCGGAGTCTGATTGCTGTGTTGACGCAGCTGGCGGCAAACATCCAGCCCACCCAGCCCGGGCAGCATCAAATCAAGCACGACCAGGGAAAATTCCTGGCCATCGGGCGCCCGCTGGAGCATTTGCAGGGCGTCGCGGCCATTGCCACAGGCCTGCACATTGAAACCCTCAAGCTCCAGGGCTTCGCGGATCGTCTCGCGGATCGTTTCGTCGTCTTCGACGACGAGCAAGGAATGCTGCATTTCACCATTCTCGCCGGCCACCTCCACCCCCCAGAAAGTTGCTTCAACCACAGCGATACCCCTGGCCGCGAACCGTAGTGATCAAGCTGGGCTGGGCCGGGTCGTCCTCCAACTTGAGGCGCAGCCAGCGGATGTGCACATCGACAGTCTTGGGATCGAGCTCTAGAGCCTCGTTTTCTCCCCACACCCGAGTCAGCAGCTCATCGCGACTCCAGATCCGGCCTGGATGGTCAAGAAAAAAGTGAAGCAGTCGAAATTCCCGCGGCGAGAGGGTCACCTCAGCACCATCGCGGCACACTCGGTGTTCCTCCACCAGCATCGACACCCTGCCGCAGCGCAGGACGATGGCGCTCACCGAACCGAGCTTGTGGCGGCGCACCAGGGCCCTACAGCGGGCCAGGCATTCCGCTAAGCCAAATGGACTGGGAAGCACATCGTCGGCACCGACCTCAAGACCACGCACCCGGTCAGCTTCGGAGGCACTAGGGCAAAGCAGCAAGATCGGTATTGATGTCTGAGCCGAACGCACCTGACGGCATAACTGCTGGGCCACCTCGCCCAAACTGCCATCTAGCACAAGCAAATCCCATGTGGCCGGGGGCATCAACTGAGTTGCCGCCTGCTCTACATCAAGGCTCAGAGTCACCTCATAACCCTCCCCGCCAAGGTGCTGACGCAGGCGGGTGGCTGCGGAGCAGTCGGAATAAACCAGCAACAGCCGTAATGACGGCTGACTCATCGATGCTGGTTGCGCTGCTGGGGGAGATGGCTCACCACCAGCCGGCGCTGGCTATCGATGTGCAGCCAACCCTCGTCGCGCAAGGCGCCAAGAATTCGGGTCACCGTTACCCGGGTGGTGCTGAGGGTACTGGCCAGCTCTTGGTGAGTCAGTTTTACCTGAAGGCGCAAACCCTGCTCACAGGGCTGGCCGTAGTCGTTGGCGAGGAGCTCAAGGAAACCTCGAACCCGATCTTCGATGCGGCGCAGACCCAGCAGGGCAAGTAGGGCCTCACTTTGGCGGTAGCGGGATGCCATGCCCTGCAGCAGACCCATGGCCAGGTTTGGCGAACGCTGAATTTCGTCGCAGCTGACGCAAAGCAGGTCGCTATCTACAAGGGTGTTGGCCGCGTAGGCCTCGACGTTGGTGAGGGGATCGCCGAAAGGTTCATTGGGGCCAGCCAACCCCAGCAGCAGCTCATCGCCGTGTATGGAAATTGCGGTCAGTTTCACCATGCCCCGCACCACCAGCCAAACGCTGCGCTTGAGCAGGGGCACCTGGCTCCCAGCCGCAAGGTGCACCAGGCTGCGCTTCTCGTAACTGGTCTCAAGTAAGTCGCGAAAGCTATCGCTGCGACCCGGTTGAAGGGAGGGCGTAAACACCATCGCGGAGCAGACCAGTGAGCTGATGCAACGCTATGAAAGTCCTTGCGCTGCAAAGCAAAGGTCAGTTAGTCGCGGGTTTAAGGCCCGGTTAGGGCTGGGGCTGCTGTCCCGGGTGGCGGCGCACCTGCCAGCGAGCCGCGCAACAGCCACAGACTCTCGCCCTGCTGCCACAACAACCAAAGGAGATCACCGTCTAATAGAGAGCGACCGTGTAACTCAGGGAGGGCGAGGGGTGCAGCGCCGCTTGGGCTAACTGCGCGCAGGCTGATGTCTTCGGGCAGGGGGCCCAGGCCCGCTGCTGATTCCTGCTCCTTGCCACCATCCCAGAGCTCCTGAAGGGCTCGGCCCTGGCCGGGAAGCAGCCACCACTGACGCCGCTGCAGATTTACTAAGGCAGGGGAAACCTCCTTGGGCCTCCCGCCCAGGGCCACCTGCCTCGCCAAACGGAAAGCCTCGCCAGGTTGGGCTGGGAGGGGCAGCTGGGGAACGGCGGCAACGGGCTTGCGGCTGCGTTTCTGGGGCACGGGGTCGGTGGCGAAAGCACCAATGGACAGGGTCGAAGGTGGCGGTGGCGGCAGGCCAGCCAGGCCTTGCAGCGGAATTGTGTTCAGGGAGGTCGCTTGACCCACGCCAGCTGGGGCGCGGCTCCAGCGCAGCAAGGTGGCTGTGTCGTCAGCAGGCACGACTCGGCGACCGCGTCGGCCTTCCGAACCCGAATTGGGCAGGGCCAACAGCAGCAACATCTGGCAGAGAAGGGCGGCCAGCAGGGCTGGTCCCCAACGTCTGAACATGGACTCAGCCAGCCTTGGGGATAGGGGCAGGAAGTTGGATTTCAAGGGTCAGGGGCAAGGAATCAAGCTGGCTCAACAGGCGGCGTACATCCCCCCAGGGGGTGTCGGGGTCGGGCACGATCCGCAAGCGATTCGCCCGACTGCGCAGCGACGGAGCAGCTAGCAAACGCCGTAGTTCGGCGGCAGCGATGGGCTGGTTCCAGAGCCTTAAGCCACCATCGGCGGCGACATGGAGGCTGATTACCCCCTGGGTCATCGGGCGCTGCAGCCGCACCTGGGGCAGTAGCAGCAGGCCCAGGGCCAAACTGCAGAGGGCGGTTGCCAGCACTGCATGGGAGAAAGGTTGCAATAGCCAAGCTCTGTTCACCACTGATCTCCGGGCCACTCAACCAGCACCGGCAAGCGCGAGTGCTGCTGCAACCAAGCAAGGGAGGCGGCTACTTCCGCACTGGCGAGACCGGCAGAAGGCTTAAAACGCAAAGCCACCACGGCTCGCGGTCGAGCCTGGAGTTGGCGGATTAGGCCCCCATCGGCCTGGGGGGCACCGTTGAGAATCCAACGTCCAGTTGCCGAGCGGGCAACATTCATCACGTCGCCGATACCCGTGGCGGGCTCAGGGTGCAGCCGTGGGTTGGGTTGCAGCAAGAGGCTGGGCAGCGCAGCAACCGCTAACAAAACAACGATTGTGGTTGAGACTAGGGGCAGCAAGCCGAGCAATAGCCCTGGGTCGCCCGGAGCGGGCTGGTTCATGAGGGGTTGGCGCAAAGGCGCAGCTGCCAGCGGCGTAGCCCCTGATTGAGCAACAGCAACGCCATCGCCACAAAAGTAATCTGCAAACCCAACAGGGTGGGAAGCAACACGTCGCCGTAGCCCGCCAAGGGGGCCGCAGGCGGCAGCAGCAGCTGGGATCCAAGTTGCTTCAGCACCGCCATTAAGCCCGCCGTCGTACCGATCAGGCCAAGCAGTGGAGCCAACACCACGGCAGCTTGAAGTAGGGGCTCACCCCAAGCCATCTGATTGTCACAGTCGTCCAGCAACTGGCGGCGCGCCTCCAGCGAGGGTGCCTCCGCTAAAGCGGTACGAAGCACCCGCCAGGAACGGCGACCACGCGCCCACCAACGCCACCAAAAAGAGCAACGATCAAACCCTACGGTGAAGACCGCCACCGACAAAAGCAGTAGGGGCAGGGCTACGGGACCGCAGGCCTTCCACAACACCAGGAGGGAAGCCATAGTTAACGCAGACTTGAGAAAGGTTATGAAGTATTAGGGGGCTCTGCCTGTATCCCTGCTGCTTGACATAACAGGCCCCCTGGTCCATTTTCCAGCAAAACCTTATCCGCCCAACTCCACCCAACACCGGCGCCATGGCGGCAAGCTCCAGTCCCGAACCTGCCTGCGCCAGCCAACTCTGCGTGTTTGGGAGCAGCATGGAGGTATTTTGTGGGATCTGCACTGAGCCATAGGGCTGAATTATTCGGGTAGCGCTGCTAAGTTGTGTTGATGATTACTCCCCCCTAGGGCAGGAAATCCCTGTTTAGCCCCGAAGGGTCGTGGGCCCAGCAGGGATTGTTTTACTTGAATTCAAAAGACGACAAAGCGCCCCGTAATTTTGGCTTCCGTATCAACCGGGGCAGTTGAAACTCACACTAAGACAGCTGCATCTACCTGTAAAGCCTACGCATTCTATTATTCGCAGTCAGAACATAAAGATAGTAATGCTAAAGCTAGCCAACACCTTTTCCTTTCTAATTTAATTTAACGTGTTAAAAAGTCTATCTCTTGTACCCAGCCGCCAGGAGGCACCGAAAGAAGTCCTAGCCGGCATCGTGGTGGCCCTCGGCATCATTCCCGAGGCGATCGCTTTTTCACTTGTAGCTGGAGTAGACCCCCAGGTTGGCTTATTCGGCTCAATATGCATTTTAATTGTTGTGGCACCGCTAGGTGGCCGGCCTGGAATGGTGTCGGCCTGCACCGCCGGCGTAGCCCTGCTGATGGGCGGACTAGTACAATCCCACGGTCTTAGCTATCTTTTAGCCGCATCGATCCTTGCGGGAGTATTTCAGATTATCTGGGGTTATCTACGCCTAGCCCAGCAGATGCGCTTTGTGCCCCGTGCCGTCACTGTAGGCTTTATTAATGCAATCGGGGTATTGATTTTTCTAGCTCAACTGCCCCAACTAGGCATTGGCCGCGATGGCGACAAAGCAATTCCAAGCCTCGCGACTACGGGCCAGAGCATCAGTTGGCCATGGGTTTGGGGGCTGGTGATATTTGGGTTACTAATTATCTACTTATTACCACGGCTCACCAAACTGGTGCCCTCCACCTTGGTGGCGATCCTGGCCATCAGCGGCCTGGCTGAATGGTGGCAATTACCCATTCCACGAGTTGGTGATCTGGGCCAGCTTCCCAGTCGCCTGCCGATCTTTCAAATACCTGAAGTCTTTGGATCCTGGACCACCTGGGGCATCATCCTGCCGACCGCCCTGGCGATCTCGTTTGTGGGGCTATTGCAATCGTTTCTCACTGCCAATGTGGTGGAAGATATGCTCGATCAAGAAGCCGATTATGAAGCCGAAGCCCGCGCTCAAGGCATTGCCAATATCACTGCCGGCCTATTTGGCGGCATGGCTGGTGCCGGCATGATCGGTCAATCAGTGATAAATATTGAATCCGGTGGTAGATACCGTCTTTCCATACTCACTGCTGGAATTAGCTTATTAATACTGGTGATTTCACTAAACGCTTGGCTGGAGCGCATCCCAATGGCAGCGCTGGTGGCAGTGATGATAATGGTATCGATTAGCACCGTAAACTGGGATTCATTCCTGAAAGCCAAATTTATACCCAAGAGCGATACCGCCGTCATGTTGCTAACCCTGGTATTGGCCCTAATTACCCGAAATCTGGCTATTGCAGTAGTCGTGGGTGTTGCACTTGCGGGACTTCTATTTAGCCGTAAAGTAGCAAAGGTCATTTCTGTCACCGCCACCTTACTGGATCACGACCACCTGTACTACACGGTGCAAGGCCAGCTGTTCTTTGTTAGCACCGTATATTTCCTGGCTGGATTCAAACAACATACCCATCCAGCTCTGGTCACAATCGATATGGCCCAAGCGAATGTGTGGGATCAAACTGGCATGCGGGCCCTGGATCAAGTGATCCGAAAGCTTCAAGATTCAGGCTCACATATTGAAGTTATTAACCTCAATCGGGAGAGCCTAGATTTATTTGATCGCATCAGCGAAAGCGGCAACTTCATGACTGGTGCTCACTGCAATCTCCCCGCACCAGTCAGCACAGAGGTTCCCTAATCGTAGGCCAACATTAACCCAAATACACTCTCAAGTAACTCACATGCATAAACCAGGCAACGGCTACCGCTACTTCAAGAATGACTGGGTCCAGCGGGCACATCTTCAATATTTAACGGGGAAACAATTTTCGGTTGCGATTAGCGATCGCCACCAGCGAGAGCATCACCGGCACTTCCACTAGCACCCCCACCACGGTTGCCAGAGCGGCACCGGAGTTGAGTCCAAATAAACTGATAGCTACGGCCACGGCCAATTCAAAGAAGTTGGACGCACCAATCATGGCGCCAGGCGCGGCGATCTTTTGGGGCTGGCGCCAGAAACGCATCCACTGGGCACTGATCCAGAAGATTAAATAGGTCTGCAGGATTAGCGGGATGGCGATCAGAACAATCGCCAATGGGTTGGCCAGAATGGCGCTAGCCTGCACCATGAAAAGCAGCAGCACAGTAGTAATCAGGCTAATAATTGCCACTGGCTTTAGGCGCTGCTCTAGGCGCTCAATGCGCCGAGGGGAGCGCAAAATCAAGCGGGTGAGCCAGCCCGCTGCAAGGGGAACCACCACAAACAAACCAACTGCCGTAACCAAAGTGTCCCAGGGCACGATCACCTTGCTAACACCAAGCAGCAGGGCTGCAATTGGCGCAAAGGCAAACACCATGATCAAATCATTGATCGCCACCTGGGCCAGGGTGTAATTAGCGTCGCCATCACACAAACGGCTCCACACAAACACCATGGCTGTGCAGGGAGCCACTCCCAACAGGATCATGCCAGCGATATACTGATCACCCAAATCAGCAGGTATCCAAGCACCAAACAATCCTCGAATAAACAACCAAGCGAGAGCTGTCATCGTGAGCGGTTTGATCAACCAATTCACCACCACGGTGATGATTAATCCCTTCGGCTGATGCCGCAATTCGCCAAGCGAATTAAAATCAACTGCCAACATCATTGGATAGATCATCCCCCAAATCAGCAGACCAATTGGCAAATTGATCCGTGCAAATTCCAATGCGGCAACCGCCTCGACAAATGACGGGAAAATGGCACCGAGGGTGACCCCAGCCACAATGGCTATAGCAATCCATAGGCTTAAGAAGCGCTCAAAAATTCCCATTTCAGCAACAGGGAGTAGCAGGCTGAGCGCAGCGACTGGCCAGATCGGCAAGCCAACCACGAAGTTGCTGCAGCGCTCCGGGCTCAAGCTGGTAATACATCCAACGGCCCTGCTGGCGGCCGACTATCAAGCCCGCCTCCCGCATCACCCTGAGGTGAAAGGAGAGTTTCGACTGGGCAAGCCCCAAATCGCTGGTGAGATCGCAGACGCAGCGCTCACCATCGGCAAGGGCTTCGGCGATCTGCAATCGCAGGGGATCAGCAAGAGCCTTTAATAATGCACGGGCTTGATCAGCTTGAAGAGGGGATGCAACTACAACCAACAGGCCGCCCGCAATGTCCAATCAATCTTAATTGATTGATATGCCAGCCAAGCCGGCCGGACCAGAGGTGCTCCAGGACACCAAAGCAACCTGCCTGGCTTGATTCATCAACTTCTTTTGATCTAGGGTCTTCGACGTACTGCAGCCTGCTCGCCAAGCCAGAGCCGGTCGCCTAAAGCAGAACCCCATGAAAATCGGCATCAACGGTTTCGGTCGCATCGGCCGCCTGGTTTTTAGGGCCCTGTGGGGTCGTCCTGGCGTTGAGCTCGTGCATGTCAACGACAGCGCCGGCGATGCTCACACCGCCGCCCACCTACTCGCCTTTGACTCCGTTCATGGCCGCTGGCAACAGGCGGTGCAAGCAAATACGCGCGGCTTCTTCGTGGGTAGCCAAGCAGTGAGCTACACACGGGAGACCGATCCCACCGCCGTGCCATGGAGGGAAGCTGGCGTGGAGATGGTGCTGGAGTGCAGCGGCAAATTCAAGACACCAGCAACTCTCCAGCCCTATTTCGACCGGGTTGGGCTCAAACGCGTGGTGGTGGCCTGCCCAGTGAAGGGAGAGATCGCCGGGGCCGAGGCCCTCAACGTTGTCTTCGGCATCAACCATCAGCTCTACGACCCCGAGCAGCACCGTCTGCTCACGGCCGCCTCCTGCACTACCAACTGTCTGGCGCCAGTGGTGAAGGTTGTGCACGAGAGCTTTGGCATCAAACACGGCTCAATCACCACCCTGCACGACGTCACCAACACCCAGGTAGTTGTGGATGGCTTCAAAAGCGACCTGCGCCGAGCCCGCTCTTGTATGCAGAGCCTGATCCCCACCACTACTGGATCAGCTAAAGCGATCGGCTTGATCTTCCCAGAGCTGCAGGGCAAGCTCAACGGCCACGCCGTGCGGGTGCCCCTTCTAAACGCCTCGCTTACCGACGCAGTGTTTGAGTTGGCGAGCAGCGTGACCGTAGAGGAGGTGAATAGCGCCTTTGAGGCCGCTGCAGGTGGCGCGTTACGCGGCATCCTTGGCTATGAAACTAGGCCGCTGGTATCAGTCGATTACGTCAACGATGATCGCAGCGCCATCGTCGATGCCCCCTCGACAATGGTGGTGAACGGTACCCAGCTAAAGGTGTACGCCTGGTACGACAACGAGTGGGGCTATAGCTCTCGCATGGCCGATCTTGTTAGCCATGTGGCCCTGATCGACGAGCGCTGAGGCAAAGCCATGACCCGCGCCCTTTCAGCCCTGCAGCAGTACGCCATCGTGACGGCCAATTACTGGGCCTTCACCCTCACCGATGGAGCCCTGCGCATGCTGGTGGTGTTCCATTTCCACGAGCTTGGCTACAGCACGCTTGAGATCGCTTTTCTGTTTCTCTTTTACGAGTTTTTCGGCATCATCACCAACCTCTACGGCGGCTGGCTGGGGGCACGCTTTGGGTTGCGGCTCACTCTCTGGAGCGGCACCTTGATGCAGGTGGCGGCATTGCTGATGCTGATCCCAGTAGCCGACGACTGGCCCAAATGGTGGAGCGTTGCCTACGTGATGGTGGCTCAGGCGATCAGCGGTATAGCCAAAGATCTCAACAAAATGAGTGCCAAGAGCGCCATCAAAACCGTGGTGCCCGAAACGCCGGAAGACCACAGCAAGGGAGAGGGGCAACTATTCAAGTGGGTAGCGATTCTCACCGGCTCCAAAAACGCGCTCAAGGGGGTGGGCTTTTTTCTTGGCGGGGTATTGCTCACCACAATTGGCTTCAACGCCGCGGTTGCAGCGATGGCGACCGGATTGTTCTTGGCATTCCTGGTGACCCTGGTGCTGCCGGCCGAAATCGGCAGAATGAAACAGAAGCCCAGCTTCACGGCGTTGCTTTCCAAGAGCCGCGGCATCAACGTTTTGTCATTGGCGCGCTTCTTCCTTTTTGGTGCTCGCGACGTTTGGTTTGTGGTGGCCCTGCCCGTATTTCTGCAGAGCGCCCTTGGCTGGCGCTTCTGGGAGGTAGGCGGCTTCATGGGCCTGTGGGTGATCGGCTACGGAATCGTGCAGGGATCGGCACCGGCCCTGCGCCGGGCCTGGGGCCAGAGCGCCCCTCCAGGAGTAGCAGCAGTGGAATTTTGGAGTGCGATTCTCACCGCTATTCCAGCCCTCATTGCAATTGCCTTATGGCGTGAGGTTGGCCAGCCTGGTATCGCAGTAGTGGTGGGATTGGCAGTATTTGGTGTGGTGTTTGCGATGAATTCCTCGATTCACAGCTACATGATCCTCGCCTACACTGATGCCGAATCTGTAAGCCTTAATGTGGGCTTCTATTACATGGCAAACGCCGCTGGTCGCCTACTTGGTACGGTGCTCTCAGGCGCCCTATTTATGGTGGGGGGGTTGCAGGCTTGCCTGTGGAGCTCAGCGGTACTAGTTGCCCTAGCAGCCTTGGTGAGTACTCGACTGCCAACACCACCGCGACAGCTTCCAGAAGCTACCTAGTGATAGAAGCGCCCAAGCTAGCTCAACCAAGATTAACGATTAGATGAGAGTGGAGGGATCGAGATTGGAGCCAATTAATTTATTGCCAAAGCTAATATATATAAGAATTAGCACTGCTATTTTGTATCCAAAATGATAAATTAATCCTTGCGATTCCAGAGGAGCAGTGATGCAGAGGTGCGCTCCAAATGATGGCCAAACGCTGAGCAAAAGAAAAGGGATCCCCAAGGGACCCCTTCATTAAGCGTATTGATCAGAATCCGAGGGATTCAGATTTCAATTGCCAATCTTGGCCACAGCTGCCTTGGCACGCTTCAGCACATCACCCTTGAGGGGAACGTAGTCGAGCTCAGCTGCCATCTTCTGAGCCTTGGGTGAAAGGGCCCAGAGCAGGAACTTACGCACGTCTGATGCCTTAGCGCCATTGCCCTTCTGATAGGCCAAGATCCAGGTGAAGGAAGCAATCGGGAATGAATTGGCACCTGCGGGGTTGCAATCTTCGCCGCCTAGATTCGCATCCAGCTTGACACCGTTAAGGGCTGCAGCACCCGTAGTGTCATTGGCCATCACAAACTTACCGGCCTTGTTTTGGACGGCAGCTGCTTTGATATTGCCCTTGACATAGGCCTGGTTGAGATAACCGATTGAGCCGGGGGTGTTGTTGATCACACCAGCGACACCTTCGTTACCTTTACCGCCCACACCTACAGGCCACTTGACGGCCTTGCCCTTGCCGACTTTGCTCTTCCACTCATTGGAGAAGCAGGACAGGGAGTTGGTGAACACGTAGGTGGTGCCAGAACCGTCTGAGCGGTGGGCAACAGTGATTTTGCCCTTGCCGCACTTGAGCTGATCCCAGGTGGTGATCTTGCCCAGGAAGATATCGGCTACCTGCTGCTGGGTGAGCTTGAGGTTCTGGCAGCCAGGGTTGTTGTAGGCCGGGGTAACGGTGCCACCCACCATGGGGATCTGCACCACTCCTCGCGAAGCAGCCGCACCCTTTTTGAAGTCGGCAGCTTGGAGCTCTTCATCGGTGCCGCCGAAATCGACGGTGCCGGCCAGATACTGGCGGACGCCCGCTCCGGAACCTACCGACTGGTAGTTGACCTTATTCTTGGTGTCCTTGAAATACTCCGCCGACCAGCGTGAGTAGACGGCATTGGGGAAGGTTGCCCCGGCACCACTGATGGTGGCCTGGGCAAGCGCAGGAATGACGGCTGAAGTTGCGCCAGCACCGATAGCTGCAACGGTACCGACAATCAGGGCCTTCTTGGCGAAGGTCATGGAAGAAGACTTTAGGGTCAATCCATTAATAGCAAGACGCGTAGCTAACGGTCTTTATCGCCCGGTTAAGGGGCGTTCAAGATTGGCACAAACTAGCCTGGCAAGCAATAAAAAGCCCCCCATTCCTGGGGGGCATAAAACGTGTGAGTTGTAGATTGGAGCGGTGAGGAGTGTCTGGCTAAATACCAGTTGGATCAGAAGCGGAAGGTGGTCTGGATCACGCCGCCCCAGGTGCTGTCGCCACCATTGTTGCGATAGTCATTAGCCCAGAAGATAGCAGGAGTGATGGCGATCTTGTCGGTGACTTGGTACTTGTAGAACACTTCCCACAGCCAGCTCTCGGTGTCGTTACCCTTGTTGAAGGGAGCTTGCCCAAAAGCAAAACCGGCATTGTTGCCCTTCTGGAATACATCCTTCCACTGGAAGCCTGCCATCCAAGACTGGGAATTGGCAAAGCCACCGCTACCGGCGTTGTACCCGTAGCCAAGGCTGATTGAAGGTGCCCAAGCGGCATCCATCGGTTCCCAGAAAGCAGCAACAGAAATGCTATTGGTACTCTGATCTAAACGTACCGAACCAGGGCTGAAGTTGGGAACGCGAATGCTAGAGTTTTCTGAGCCGTAACGATAACCAACCGCTGCACCCCAATTGGCGCCGCGCACACCTAGCTGGCTCAACACGTTTATGCCACCTGCGGAGTCAAATGCTCCAACATTAGAATTGTCGAAACTGCTTTGAGCAACGTAGTTTGCATCAAATACCAAGTAGGGCTTGCCCTTTGCTACCTTCTGCTTCCAGTTAAAACCGAAACCAGCACCGGTGGCCTTGTTGTAGGTGCCAGAAGCACCCGCCAAGCCGAAGTAGTCGAGGATGTCCGACTTATAAGCGCTAGGAATGAAAGTAAGGATCTCGGTGTTCCGCACCAGCGCACCGGCAGTAAGCTTAACCTCGTTGCCCACCGGGAAAGTGTAGAAGAGGCGATCCACCCAGATATTGCTGCTGGTACCCGTACCCTGGGATGATTCAGCCTTATCCAGCTTGAAGATCTGGCTGCTGCTGCCGAAGGGCAGGGAGCTGAAGTTGCCGCTACGCAGACGAGTGCGGAGTAGGTCCTTGCCCGTATAGCTGGTGTCGAAGCTCAGACGCAAGTCGTAGTTGAATGTCGTGTTATTAGGTTGGGCAGTGACGGCACGAGATCCACCAACGCACCCAGTGCTACCGGCAGCACAAGACGCGGCCACACCGTTAGCAACTCTAACGCCAGGTACTGCGGCAGTAATGGTGGTATTAGTGTCGAAATTAGGTGTTCCACCAATGATGAAACTGGCTTCACCACGCAGCTTGGTGGTGGTGGAGAACTGCTGGGCTTCCAGCTTGCCTACTTTCTTCTCGAGGCCAGTGACGCGGCCGGTGAGGGCGGCGAGCTCAGTCTTGAACTCTTCCATCAAGCGCTGCAGTTCGTCGGTCACTTCGGTGACGCGATCGAGACAGGCGTTGAGGAGGGCAGCCGCTTCGTAGCGGGTCATGGCCTGGCCGCCCTTGTAGGTGCCGTTGGGGTAGCCGGCCACGCAGCCGTACTTCTCAACCAGGTTGCTCAGGGCTTGATAGGCCCAGTCAGTGGGTTGAACGTCGGAAAACTGGGTGACGCTGGTGACCTGGTTTTTGGATTCCCAGGCACGGAAGCGATCAACGTCTTGCTGTTGCATGTACTCGTTGATGGCGGCAGTGCCACTCAACGAAGCCAGCTCTTGGGCCGAAGCGGCCATGGGAGCCATCAGGCCAGTGCCAGCCAGAGCCAGCAGCAGCTTTTTAGAAAGATTCATCGGGTCCTCACACCGATTGGGATGACTTCACAAAGGAAGTCGAGAGCAAGTTATCGATGAAGCGAGGCCAAAACGAGCAACTAGGCGACATGACGGATGTGTTCTCAGACACATCTTTTAATTTCCATGGGGCAGCGGGGCCTAAAAAAACAATCGCCCATAGGAGCCTGGTCTGCCAGGCGCTCGTCGACCATCAGCCAAATGCAGTTTGGACTAAGCATTGATCCAGGCTGAAAAAGGGCTTAGAGCTAACTAGCCGATCCAGGCCAGGGCACGCCTTAACCCAGCACCAACCCAAGAAAGCGGCCCGGCTGGTAGAGATTCAGCCATCAGCGCCAGCCGCAGACGGCGGCGCTGAGCTTGGGGCAACAGCTCTTTCACCAGCTCACGCCACTGCTCCCAGCAATGGCGCTGGTGTTGAAGCAGCAGCCACTCCAGTTGGGGCAGAGTCTCTTCAAGCCTGCCTGGCACCTGGTCGTGGATGGCACGCTGCAACACCTGCAAATCATTCCACTCCCCCAGCAACTCCTGGCCCTGCTTGAAGCGGCTGATCCAGGGAGCCGTGGCGGCACCTTGCAAGGGAGCAAGGTTTTCCAGCAAATAACGCACTTGCTTTAACTGCCTGCGCAGCTCATGCAACTGCTCAGATTCAGCAGAAACCTTGCTGATCTGCCAGCCCGGATGCAGAAACAAAACTGAAACCGCGGCCCCCTGCCACTCCACCACCCATTGGGAAATCGGTTGCTCGCCAAGCGACGTAAAGGATGGCTCCTTCAACCAACGCTGCAGCTGGGCCAACCCCTCCAGGTAGGAGCGGCTTTGCAGCACCTCCACCACATGGCCATGGGCTAGCTGACGTTCGCGGCGCAACTGCCTTAGCACCGGGCGCAGCGCCTTCACCTCCGCCGCCGGCAACTGGGGCAGAAAGCCAACTTCGAGGCGTTCGCGTAAAACATCAAGATCCCTAGCCATGCCCAAGCGGCGCACCCATTTGGCAAGGCGCTGATCATTAACAGCCGCTGGCAACTGCAGGGCAGGCTCAAACTGGATCAATGTGGTACGCAGACGACGCATCGCTACCCGCATCTGATGCAAGGGCTCGCTGCCTTCGCCAGATGCCACCGGCGTCTGCAATTGCACCAGTTTGGCCACCTGCTTCTGCACCAGCTCCCTCGCAAAGGCACCACTGGCCTCACCGCGGTGGCGATCCATCAACACCATGCCGAACTCAGCGGAATTCTGGTTTTTTAATGCTATCTAAACTCCGCTGCAAAGCTTGGCCGGTGCTGAGACCGACTGGTAAATCGCCGCCAAATGCCGTGCCAAGCACGTGGCGGTAGAGCTTGCTTTCTACTAAGCGGTAGGTGCTGGAGGGCAGGGGTATATACCCAGCCTGTTTAACCAGCTTCAAACCATTTTGCATGGTAAAGACAACAAATTTTCGCAGCTCGGGTTGGCTACGCAATGCCTGATCATTAAGGTAGATAAAAAGAGGCCTGGATAGGGGCACATAATTTTCCTTCTGAACCGCCTGCAGCGATGGGTAAACTGGACCCTTACCACCAACAACGCTAAGGGCCTTGAGTCGCTTAGAGTTGGCCTGAAAATAAGCATAACCAAAGTAGCCCAGGGCGTCTGGGTTACCCGCCACGCAGGCTACCAAATCGTTGTCATTTTCACTGGTAAATACATCGGTACGGGAATTATTCTCATCTCCATTTATAGCTTTATTGAAGTAGTCAAAGGTACCCGAATCCTTACCGGGGCCACACAGGCGGATCGGCCGATCAGGCCAATCCAGATTAACCTGGTTCCAGCGGGTCACCTTGCCGGCAGCCGCCCGGCTCCAGAGGCGGGAGAGCTCACGGGTGGTAATGCGTGTGGCCCAGGTGTTTTTTGGGTTCACCACCACCGTGATCGCATCGAAGCCGATCGGCAGCTCAAGAAAACGCACCCCCTTGGCGGCGCAAGCCTTGAGCTCAAAGCGCACTTGGCGGTTGGCGCCAGCTTTTTGATAAGACTGAATAGCAGTCTGCATCACCGGAAACACGGTGCTGGAGCCGCCGATGCGCAGCGAGGCCGGAGCCACCGTTTGGGCAACCACCGGCGGCAGCAGTGATAAAAGGGCTAAGGGGAGCCAGGAAAAGCGCAGGGCTGGGCGCATAACAGTCACAACCACAACAGAACTCTGGATGATCTCTGGGCCCAAGGTGGTTAAGGCCAGGTTGTGAGTTCAGCGCGGTGCGGTCCAATCCGCAAACCAGCCGCGGCGCCACAACCAATAGGACTGGATCACGGCCACGATCGCCATTAAAACAATGCAGTAGAGATAGCCCAGATGCCAAGCCAGCTCAGGCATATTGACAAAATTCATGCCATAGATACCGGCGATGAAGGTGAGCGGCGCAAAGATGCTGGTTAGGATGGTGAGAGTTTTCATCACCTGGTTCATCCTGTTGCCAACGCTGGCCGCATAGGCCTGGGTGATGGCATCGCACTGGTGGCGCAACAGCTCACAGTTTTCAAATAACAGCTCCACCAGATCAGCCATTTCCTGAAAGCCAACCAGGGCATCGGCCCCTAGCAGCTGCTGCCTTTGGCGCAGCAGCACCCTGATCTGGTGGCGCAGGGGCCACACCTGGTTGCGAATCGTGCGCAGGTTGCTGCGATGCACAAATGCCCGCGCCAACAATTTCGGCTTGGGGTCCCGCAGGGCCGCTTCTTCCAGGTCGTCGAGGCGGTTGGCGATCTGCTCGAGCATGGGATATAGGGCGTCGAGCAGCTCATCCACCAGGAAATGGAGGATGTCGTCGAGATCACGGTGTTCCACAGACCCCACCCGGGATTCCAGCCAGGCAGTGAGCCCTGGAAACGACTCTCCCACCGGCGCCTCTTCAAAAGTGACCAATAGGTTGGGCAACAGCAGCAGGCCCACCTGGGAGCTGAGCAGGTGCAAGGGATCACGCGCAAAGCTGAGCCGGTGCAGCACAACTATCAGGGCCTCCCCCAGCCCATCAACCCGCGAGCGCTGGGGCACCTCCAGCAGCGGCGGCAGCAGCATGCGTGGCACCTGGAGGGTGTCGAGCATGGCCTCTACGGCCCCTGGATCGCCCAAACCCATCACCCTCAACCAGAGGGGATAGCCGAGCCCATGCAACTTTTGGAGTTCGGCCGGGTTGTGCAAGGAAATCAGCCGGGGTCCCTCCGGCTCAAACAGCACGGCACTAAAACAACTGCGGTGACGCCCGCCAGACACGTACAGATGGGCCGGCAGATTGGCGGGCCGCTCTTCCAGCAGGTGGGAATTCAGAGCACCAGGGGTGGGGCGCAGCACGTTGGAATCGGATCAGGAGCCTGCCAACGGATCAAGAGTTGGCCACCGGCAACAATGCTGGCCTGGATCAGCAGGCACATCATCACTTGAGACCACCAACCACCCGTGGACTGATCCATGAGAGCGCAGATCGGAAGGTTTGGCATGTTGTGGCCGCCGACGTGGGGCCGGCGGTGCTCCAGACGACACCCCAGCGCCCTTCAACACTCCTTAATCCAATCCTTCTAAATTGATTTGACTTAAACAGAATCCAATGTCCATTGCCGGGCCCCGGCCCACCCCATCCGATCCGGAAGCCATGACCGACGGCATGATCTCGCCGATGGAGCCCCATTCCGCCTACCGCGGTTCTGACTGGACCCCCCAGCGTTTGATGTTCCACCAAAACCTCGAGTCATTCGCCGAGAGGGTCGGACTGGTGGTGGGCCTGCAAAGCAATGGCAAGGTGAGTCAGGAGCAGGCCTACGCCGAGATCCGCCGCATCTGGAAAGACCTAAAGGATAGTAAGGGTACCTTACTAAAGTCACAAAACGATAGCTAAGCAACGATCGGCTGCTCATCAAAACCTATCATGAGACTTGACGGAAAAACTGGCTGTTTTGTAGTGTTAGCTGATCTATTTCGCCCAGCTTGGATTCTGTAGCCCAATTCCCTCTGGTATTCCACGACCAGCAAGCAGTGGTGGATACCGATCCCCAAGCCCTGGCGACCAAGCTGGCCCAGCACTTTCCTGTAAAGGATTTTGCCCCTCGCAACCCCCTGCTCAACCCGTTTCGGCACCGGGCGAGCACTGCCGTGGCGGGAGACCTGACCCTCACTTCTGGATATACAAGCCCTATTCATGGCTGCATCGGTGAAAACACCGGCGTAGGCGCAATCAACATTTGCTATCAAGGGGAGTCGGCCTACGAAGCGGACGGGCACACCTTCCACATTCATGCTGAAGCACCCCTCTACTTCAACCCAGGCTTTTCCTACACCTACGCCACGGGGCACTACAACGGGCTGGTGTTGCACGTAGACCTACAGCGGCTGCAGGACACCGCCGCTGCCATCGGCGGGATGGGGCTCTCCAGTCGACGCTTTGCGCCAGATTTGCAGCGTCCCAAGGTGCTCTCAATGACTGAGGGCCGGCAGGCAGCACTGCTGCACACCATGCGCCGGGCCTTTGCACTGCTGGATGCGCCGGAGCTGCAAGGCCGGGGCGATCTGGAGATGCTGAAGATCGACGACCTCATCTATCGCGTCCTATCCCTAGCCCTCTGCCCCCGACTCGAGAGGCAGGAGCAGCGGGGCCGCCGGCAGAGCGTGGGACTTTCTAGGGAGCTGATCTTCGAGGAGCTGCTGGAGTGGATTGGAGCCAATCTGCAATCACCAATCAACCTCACGGAACTCGAGCTGCGCAGCGGCTATTCCAGGCGCAATCTGCAACTTGCCTTCAGCAAGCGCTTTGGTTGCGGCCCGATCCAGTGGATCCGCCGCCAGCGGCTTGGACTGGCCCGGCACCACCTGCTCAACCCCTCACCTAGCGACAGCGTTGCCGGCATCTCCTCAAAACTCGGCTTTGGCAACCTCTCCGCCTTCAGCCGCGACTTCCACAACGTTTACGGCATTCGCCCTTCAGAAGTATTGCGTGAGGGGCCGCGACTACACGGCTAAAACAAAGTTCAGACCGGCTGGGTAAACTCCCGCTTGAGCAGTGCATAGAGATAGTCGGGATCTTTATATCGATTTGGCAAGCAATTGTGTAGCAATTTAAGCCTGTCCCAAGCCACGGTGCGCTGAATGGTTTCAATCGAACGCCCTTGCCGGATCAAGATTCTCAAGGCCTTGCAGCAACCCGGATAGCCAGCCTCAAGCTTGCCGATCGAGGGTTTTGGGGCTTCGCTCATGCCCTAATACTAGTCAATCCACTCTGCGCTCGGGGCGAAACTCGCTCTGCCATCCCAGACAGCCCTTGCTGAAAAGAACGGAGTAGCTGTCGGGCCAACTGCTGCAACGGATGGCCCCCCGGTCCAGCCGAGTGGAAACACTTCTGCTCGCGCAATTTGCTTTTAGAAAGCATAGTCACCTCAGGCTCTACCTGAGAAGCAAGGGCAGGCCTTGTTACGTCAAAAAGCAGCAAACAACCATCGCGGGGGAGCTGCCACTGAGCGAGCGACCTGGGACACCGTTAATTAATCCATTAGAAGCGATAGACCCGCACGCGGCGGCGTGAGCAGCTTGGCCAGCTCCGGACGAACTTGCCGCCCCACCTGCAGCAGTCGCTCGCGCCGCTCCGGCAGCAGATCCGCCAACAGAAGCGCCGCCGAGGCATACCAGGTGGCATGGCCACTGGGGAACGAGAAGCCGGCCTCTAGCGGTAAACAAGGCTGCAGCTCTGGGTGGCTCACAAAAGGACGGGGCCTGGCGAGCTCATCTTTGAGTACGTCCTTAACACCGTCTATTCGTTTAAAAAAGGAAGACAGCCCCTGAAACAGGGTTGGAGCCGACTTGGAGAGATCGGAACCGATAGCCGCATCAAAACTGCTCAGATTGCGATAAAGAAACCTCCAGGTGTAAACCACTGACTCGGGAGTGCGGTTGCGTTGGTTCCAGCGCAGAATTGCCAGGTCGTCGGATGCAGCTGGACTGCCAATCGCTGGTGGCTTACCAATCACGGTGCGATAGCGTTCAGTCTCAAGTTTTATGCTGGCCGCCGGATCAACCAAGTGAGCCAAAGCGATCATGCCGGGGTGAAAGAATAAACTTATCACCTAAATGGTGAGCAGCATCCGGGTTTGCATGGGCGTGCGTTGAGGACTACATAGAAGAAGTGCCAAGCTGGCAAGTTTTATGTTTGAACAACTTGCTACCCCAACTGGCACTCAGACAATCACTTCTTGACCCCGGGGATAAGGTGCCGCTCATGTTGGGCGCCGGTGAGCATCCGATTCCAATAAAGCCCCGGTAACACTTTGCGCTTGATCCACCACATGCTCCAGCGCTCCTTGGTGGGATTGAGCGGGAAGGAGGGAACCGGCTCCTGCTTATAGTTGAATTCGGCCATGATCGTTTTGCCGAAGCCTGTGATCAGCGGGCAGCAGCTATAGCCGTCGTAGGCGGCTTCCAGAGGCAAGCCATCCAAATGGGCCAGCAAGTTGGCCACTAGCACGGGCGCTTGGCCGCGAACGGCAGCAGCGGTTTTGGAGTTGGGCATGCCGCTCACATCGCCCAGCGAAAACACATTGGGGAAGCGGCTGTGCTGAAGATTGAACTGATCCACCTCCACATATCCGGCACCGTTTGCCAGGGAGCTGGTTGCCACCACCTCAGGCGGCCCCATCGGCGGTGTCACGTGCAGCAAGTCGTAGGGAATCACTTCCTCGCGGCTGGTCTCCCCCTCGCTAACGATGAACACCGCTTCTTGCTTCTCGACTCGCACTGCGGTAAGCACGTGGCTGTAGCGAGCGTCGATGCCCTTGCGCTTCACCACCTCCCGCAGCGGCTCCGCATACACCGGAACCCCAAAGATGCCCGGGGTAGCGGTGGCATAAATCACGTTGGCTTTGAGACGCTTCTGCTTGAACACATCGGCGGCCAGATAGGCGATCTTCTGGGGCGCACCGGGGCACTTGATCGGCATTGGCGCGCAGGTAAACAAGGCGTTACCGCCCTTAAAGGCTTGAATTGCCTCCCAGGTGTAAGGCGCAAAGTCCTTGCTGTAGTTGCTGCACAGGCCGCGCTTCCCCAGGGCGCCTGGCAACCCCTCGATCTTGTCCCAGCGCAACGTCAGGCCGGTGGCCACAATCAACACGTCGTAGCTAAGCGTTGCGCCCGTGCTGGTGGTGACGGTATTGCGATCCGGATCAAAGCTGGCAGCCTTCTCCTGGATCCAGTGAACCCCCGAGGGGATCAGGTCGCGCTCGGGGCGACGGGTTTCCTCCAGGCTGAACACACCAGCCCCCACCAAGGTCCAGCCTGGCTGGTAATAATGCTCAGCCGAGGGCTCCAGGATCGCCACCTCCAGGCTGTTGCGAGCCCGCTTGAGCTGGGCGGCAACGGTGATGCCAGCGGCACCGCCGCCAACTATCAGGATCTGGTGATGGGCCATGGGGAAAGAAAGCGGGCAACCACCGCTCGTCGTTCAGATTTAGGAGGTCAAGCGGCAGCCGGCACCCGATTGCAGTGAATCTTTCAGGCCTGGCACGGTACTAATCAGGTGAGTCACCAACCCATGCAGCAGCAACCCCAGCAGCTGAGCCTGCGTCAACCCGATGACTGGCATGTGCATCTGCGGGATGGCTCCATGCTCCAGGCCGTTGCCCTGGCTACGGCCCGCCAATTCGCCCGGGCGATCGTGATGCCAAATCTCAGCCCGCCTATCACCACTGCGGCGGCCGCTGAGGCCTATCGCCGCCGCATCCGCGAAGCCTTGCCCGACGGCAGTCGCTTCGAACCACTGCTGACGGCATACCTCACCGATGCCATTGATCCCGCCGAGATCGAACGGGGCTTCAACTCGGGGGCCTGGGTGGCCTGCAAGCTCTACCCGGCCAATGCCACCACCAATTCCGCCGCCGGCGTCAGCTCAATCGAGGCGCTCACGCCCGTGTTCGACACCCTCGAGCGCATCGGCATGCCCCTGCTGATCCACGGCGAGGTAACCAGCGCCGATATCGACATTTTTGATCGGGAAGCGGTATTCATCGAGCGCCACCTGGAGCCCCTACTGGGGCGCCACCCCGACCTGAAGGTGGTGCTGGAGCACATCACCACCATCGATGCGGTTGATTTTGTGCGCAGCGGCCCGGCCAACCTGGCGGCCACGATCACACCCCACCACCTGCACATCAACCGCAACGCCATGTTTGCCGGCGGCCTGCGGCCCGACCTCTACTGCCTGCCGGTGGCCAAGCGGGAACTGCACCGCATCGCCCTGCGGGGCGCCGCCACCTCCGGCAACCCAAAGTTTTTTCTTGGCACCGATTCCGCGCCCCACGCCCGCACTGCCAAGGAAGCGGCCTGCGGCTGCGCTGGCATTTTCAATGCCCCATTTGCGTTGGAGAGCTACGCGGCGGTTTTTGAGCAGGAGAGTGCCCTGGAGAGGCTGGAGGCCTTCGCCTCGGAGTTTGGGCCCCGGTTTTACGGGCTACCGCTCAACGAGGCCACGGTCACCCTGGAGCGGCAGCCCCTGGAGGTGCCCAGCCGGCTCCACCTCAATGATGCGGCCGGCACCGCCGTCGAACTGGTGCCCTTCCATGCTGGAGAAACCCTGCCCTGGCGGCTAGGGCAGCCCTGAGCCACCGAGGTGATAGCAGGCCCGCCCCAGGTGCTGGCTCACCCGCCGCAGCCAGCGAATCGCCTCCAGCCGGGCCGTGCCGGCATCGACATCGAGCTCGCCCCTGGCCACCGCAGCCAGCACCTCCTGGCGGTATGACCCGTCGCGGCGTTGTAAGGCCTGGGCACAGGCACTAACCAGGGCGCTGGCTTGAGCCCAGCGGCCCTGCTGCACCAGCCCGGGCAGCTGCTCAAGAGCGGCCAGGAGCTTCTGGCGCTCGCTAGCCAAACTCGAGCTGGTGGCTGCGGTGCGCAGCCGGTCCTGCTCCTCTTCACAACGCTCATGTAAACGCTGCAGATGATCAAGACCATGCAGCAGGTGGAGCAGGGCCTCCCTTACCGCTTCATCGCTGCCCGGACGCGGCCCCGGCGCTAGATGGATCTGATCGAGATAAAGCTGGAGTCGATCTAAATCGGCCTGCAGCACAGCCAAGCGCTGAGCGCCTGAGGCGGGCCTGCCGTTGCCCCTAGCCAGCCCATCGCTCAGCAACTGGAGCATTTCCAGCAGACACGCCTGCAGGGACTGGCGGGCCAGGCCGATGGCGGTAGCGAGATCGGCCGGGGGCGTGTCAGCCAGATCATCGATCAGGCGTCCCTCCCCCGGCCGCACCACCCGCCGAATCAGGGCGGCAAATGGCGCGGTGAACGGCAGCACAAGCAGCACACCAAGCAGGTTGAAACCGGTGTGGAAAGCGGTGAGAGCAAATTCAGGGTCCTGCTGGCTCAGGGCTGGCCAACCCAGCCGTAGCAGCGCCAGGTAGGCCGGCAGCAGCAGGAAGGCCCCGATCGCGGTGAGGAGGTTGAAGATCACATGAGCCGCCGCGGTGCGGCGGGCGCTGAGGCTGGCGCCAAGCGAGGCCATCACGGCGGTGACGGTAGTTCCCACATCCATGCCGATCACCAAGGCACAGGCCTGGGGCAGGCCGATCACCCCGCTCGCCAAGGCCGCCAGGGTGGTGGCCACCCCCGCCCCCGAAGATTGGGTGATCACCGTGCTGAGCAGACCGAGCAGCAGCAACTGCAGCCGCCCCCCCGGCAGGGATGCATCAAAGCGGGCCGGATCAAGCAGCAACCCCTGACCAGCCAGCGCCTCCTGCAGCGCGTCGATACCCAAAAACAGCAGCGCTAGCCCAGCCAAGGCCTGACCCAGCAGCGCCTGGCGGCCGCGGCCCAGCAGCCGCAGGCCAGCCCCCACCAGCAGCAGCGGCAGCATCACCCCGGCCAGCTCAAACTTGATGCCGAAAAGGGCCACCAGCCAGCCCAGGCCCGTGCTGCCCACGTTGGCGCCGAAGATGATCCCGAGGGAAGACTGGAAACTGAGCAGCCCAGCGCTGACAAACCCCACCGTGGCCACGGTGGTGGCGGTTGAAGATTGCACTAGGGCCGTACCGATCGCCCCAGCGGCGGCACCGCTCCAGGGGGATCGGGTGAAGCGCAGCAAGGCCTGACGCAAGCTGTTGCCCGCCAAGCTGCGCAAGGCCTCGGTCATCAGGCCCATACCCAGCAAAAACAGTCCCAGACCGCCGGCAGCGTTGAACAGGGAACTGCCGGAGAGCGTCATGGGGGTGTCATGGGCGCCAGCGGCTACATGCGCCAGGGACTGGCATCTATGGCGGCTCTAACGCAGCCTTGCCAGGCTATGCCCGATACCGGCCTGCACCCGATCGCATGACCCACGCCCTGGTGGTGAACACGGGCAGCTCCAGCGTCAAGCTGGCCCTCTGCGATCCGAGCGGCCGACGGCTCTGGCAAGAGCAGCGCAGCTGGGGGCTTCCCCAGGCCGATTCGGGCGGCCAGCAGCTGGCTGAACTCTTGGAGCAGTGGCTCTCCCCCCTGCTCGCGGCCCTTGAGCCCCTACCACAGCTTGTAATTCACCGGATCGTGCACGGTGGTGCCCGCTTCAGCGCTCCCACCCTGCTGAGCCCGCAGGTGCTGGCGGAGCTGGCAAACCTGGTGCCCCTAGCCCCGCTGCACAACGGCCCAGCGCTGGAGGCCATCACCTGGCTGCAAAGCCAGCTGGAGGGTCAACTGGAGGGCAGCTCCATCCAGCAGTGGGCCTGCTTCGACACCGCCTTCCACGCCAGCCTCAGCGAAGCTGCCTCCACCTACGCCATACCGGCGCCGTGGCGCCAGCAGGGCCTGCGCCGCTTTGGCTTCCACGGCCTCAACCACCAGCACGTGGGCGAAACGGTGGCGGCCCGTGAGCCAGACATACGCCGCCTGATCAGCTGCCAGCTCGGCGCCGGCTGCTCCCTCTGCGCGATCGAAATCGATCCCCAGGGCCAGCCGCGCAGCGTCGACACCACAATGGGTTTCACGCCGCTGGAGGGGCTGGTGATGGCCAGCCGCAGCGGCAGCGTGGATCCAGGACTACTGCTGCACCTGCTGCGCCAGGGAATGGGCGTCTCCGAACTGGATACGGCACTAAATCGCCAAAGCGGCCTGCTGGGGCTATCCGAGCTCAGCGGAAACATGCGGGAGCTGCGCCTACAGGCTGGCGAGGGCCACCGCGGCGCCCAGCTGGCAATCGCGGTGTTCCGCCACCGGCTGCTGCAAGGAATTGGGGCGATGGCAGCCAGCCTTGGAGGAGTGGAGGCCATCGCCCTCAGCGGCGGCATCGGCGAACACGACGACGCCCTCGCCACCGAACTGGAGCAGGCCCTGGCCTGGTTGCCGGGGCTGCGCTGGCTGCGGGTGGCCGCCGATGAGGAAGGGTTGATGGTGCGGCTGATTGCAAAGAGCTGTGTCACCAGCCGGCGGACAGGCCAACGGCTGGCTTAACAACGAGCCCAAACAGCCTGCGGGCGATGGGCTTCTTCGTAAAACTCACCGACGCCATCGCCGACCGCCAGTCGCTGCTGGTTACCGGGCTTGATCCCAACCCGGAGATGCTGCAGAGCTGGGCAGCGCGGCGGGGCCTGGCGGGCCGCTCCTTCCTCAGCCAGGCCCGCCACTGGATCAAGGCGGTGATCGAGGCCACAGGGCCCCATGTGTGCGCCTACAAGCCCAGCCTTGGTTTTTATCAGGCCCTCGGGCCGGTGGGACTGGAGCTGCTGCTGGAGGTGCGCGACCTGGTGCCCCGCGATCTCCCCCTGATTATCGACGCCAAACACGGCGATCTCAACTCCTCCTCGGCCCTGGCCCACTACCTGTTTAAAGATCTGGGCGCCGATGCGGTGACCCTCTCCCCCCTGGCTGGCCAGGACATCGCTGCCCCCTTCCTGCTCTATCCAGACAAGGCCGTGGTGATGACCTGCCACAGCTCGAACCAGGCGGCGCGCCAGATCCAGCACTACCCGAATGAGGAGACACCGCTCTACCTGCAGATTGTGCGCGAGACCCAGCTGTGGGCCACCCCCGACCAGCTGCTGCTGGAGGTGGGCACCAGTGATCCGCAAATCCTGGCGCGGGTGCGGGCCGAAGCGCCCGAGCGCTTCTTGATCCTGCGCAGCCTCTGGGGGGAAGAGGAAAAGCTCGACGCCATGCTGCAGGCCGGCCTGGGGGCCGCCGCCGATGGGCTGCTGCTGCCCCTACCTCAAAACCTGCTGGTAGAAGACGACATGGCCAGCCGAGCCGAGGCGCTCAAACAGCAGATCACGGCTAAGCGGCACCAGTGGCTGGAAAATCACGACAAGGGCAACCCAGATACCTGTGCCCTGTGGCTACCTGAGCAGCAACCAAGCGCCGATCCACTCGAAAGCTTAATTGTTGATCTCTTCGACATCGGCTGCCTGCTATTTGGCGAATACGTACAAGCCTCGGGCGCGGTCTTCAACTACTACGTCGATCTGCGCCAGATAATCTCCGACCCAAACCTGTTCCACCGGGTGCTCCACGCCTATGCCGGCAAGTTGCAGGGCCTCGAATTTGACCGCATCGCCGGCATCCCCTACGGCTCCCTGCCCACCGCCACTGGGCTTTCGCTGCAACTGCACAAGCCGCTCATCTACCCCCGCAAGGAGGTGAAGGCCCATGGCGCCCGGCGCCTGATCGAGGGCGATTTCGAGGAGGGCGACCGGGTGGTGGTGGTAGACGACATCTTGATCACCGGCGGCAGCGTCCTGGAGGGCATCGGCAAGCTGGAGAGCTCGGGCCTGAGGGTGCAGGACGTGGTGGTGTTCATCGACCATGGCGGCGACCATGACCGCCGCGCCCGGGAGCGGCTGGCGGCGGCCGGCTACAGCTGCCATTCCGTGCTGGACATTGCCCAGATCACCGCTGTGCTGCAGCGGGCCGGCCGGCTCAGCGATGCCCAGGCGGCGAGCCTCGGCTCGGCCCATGCCGACTCAGCCCAGCCGTGATCGCGACCCTCTTGGCTCAGCCAGCCCTCTTTGCTCAAGCACCAGGTCTTAATGGGGTGCCCTTGGAAGGTCAGCTTATGCGGGGCTGAAAACGGATATCAAAACTATCCGGGGCTTTTTGGAATATGGCCTGGCCCTGGCGGTAGGCGGTGTGGTTATGTGGCCAATTTGTGATTAATGAGCTGGCCCACGACAAATCCCAGCTACTGATCGTGGCCATGTCTATTGCCTTTGTAGATTATGGCTGTAGCTACTTCCTAGGCGGATCCGGATTGATTTCGGTGTACATCACTGGAATGATGATGACCAACATGGTCTACCGCCAAGCCGATATCAACCATGAATCCATTCAAGAGGTGCTGCTGCCCTTCAACACCATGGCTGAGAGCGGCGGTGTTGATGCTGGTGGTGCGACCAATCAGAGTCTTGGTGTTCCAACCGCTCTCCCCCTTCCGCTGGCAAGACAGCGTGCTGGTGTCTTGGTGTGGCCTTAGGGGGGCAGTGCCACTGGCCCTCTGTTACAGCGCGTTCGATCAAATCAGTCACCTACGCGGTGTCGACCCAGGCTCCGTCGTTGCCCTAGCCCACAACGCCCAAAGCGTCCTATTCATTGTGGTGCTGATCAACCTGCTAGCCCAAGGCCTCACCCTGCCGCGGCTCTGCCGCCGGCTCAACCTGATTTCGGCGCCACCTGAAGCCGTAGGGTTGTAGTTGCGTCTTTGCAACTCCTGGACGCCCACCCGTGCGATGAGCAGCAGTCAGGGACTCACCATCGGGGAACTCGAGGCCAATTATTCGCTCTATTGCAAGGCCCTGCGGCTGCTCCTAAAGGAGGGAAAGACCGTAGCCGCCATTCAGCGCACCGTCTGCTGGAGCCGTTTGGAGCAACTGCATATCTGCCTGCCTAGTCGCTATAAAGCGCCTGACTATCTATGCGTTGTGCTGAAACGCGATCTCGGCTGATCCTTAATCCCGGCCCGAGCAGAGCAACGCAAAGGCTCCCATGAAATCGATCTCAGATCCCTTTCTGCGCCGGCCCGTACTCACCTTGGTGGTGAGCCTGCTGGTGCTGTTAGTAGGGCTGGTGTGTTTACCGCTGCTGCAGGTGGAAAACCTGCCGCCGATTGCTCCCAACCGGGTCACGGTGCGGGCCACCTACCCAGGCGCCGGCCCTGAGGTGGTAGAGCAGGGGGTCACCGCCCTGCTGGAGCAACAGCTCAACGGCCTCGAGCGGCTCGACAGTATCCGCTCCACCAGCTCCGCCAACGGCAGCTCCATCACCCTGGGATTTGAGGGCGGCGACCCCGAGCTCAACCAGATCAACACCCAGAACGAAGTGGCGGTGGTAACTCGCCAGCTGCCGGCACCAGTGGCGCGCTTCGGGGTGCAGGTGCGGCGCAGCTCCGACGACCTGCTGATGATTCTGAGCTTCAGTGCCGATCCCAAGCTCTATGGCGACACCTTTTTGAGCGGCTGGCTCTATCAGGTGGTGAAAGAGAAGCTGCAGCGGGTGCCTGGGGTGGGCAATGTCACCCTTTCAGGTGGCAACAGCCTGGCCTTCAGGCTCTGGCTCAACCCGGCCCAACTCGAGGAGCGCGGCCTCACCATTACCGAGGTGCGCACAGCCCTGCAGCAGCAAAACGTGCTGGCGGCCTTGGGCCAAACGGGTGAAGCCCCCAGCCCCAGTGGACAGGAGCTCACCCTGCCGTTGCGCATGGAAGGTCGCCTGCGCAGTCCAGCGGAATTTGAGCAGCTGGTGGTGGCCCGCAGCACTAATGGCGGCGTGACCCTGCTGCGGGATGTGGGCCGGGTGAGCCTGGGCAGCGAGACCTACGACACGATCGCCACCAACCTGCAGGGCAGACCAGCGGTAGCCGTGCTGATCAACCAGCGCGACGGCAGCAACGCCATCGCCGTAAGCGAAGCGGTGAATGCAGCCCTCGATGAGCTTGCACCCGAATTTCCGCCCGGGGTAGATCAGCAGCTGATTGTTGATGAGGCCGACTTTGTGCGCGGCAGCATCCAGGGCACCCTCAACAGCCTGCGCGATGCGGTGTTGCTGGTGTTCTTGGTGCTACTGCTAGGCCTTGGCAACAGCCGCCTGGCCCTGATCACAGCTGCCGCAGTGCCAGTGGCCCTGATCGGCTCGTTGAGCGTGCTGAAGCTTGCCGGCCAATCGCTCAACACCCTCACCCTGTTTGGCTTGGTGCTGGCCTCTGGACTGGTGGTGGACGATGCAATCGTGGTGAGCGAGGACATTGGCCGCCGGCTGCAGGCTGGTAAGCCGCCCTTGCTAGCTGCCCGCGAAGCCATGGCCGAGCTGGGCGGGGCCGTGGTAGCCACCTCCCTAGCCCTGGTGGTGGTGTTTATTCCGGTGCTGGGCCTGGGGGGCAGCTTGGGCCGGCTGTATGCGCCGATCGCGATCACGATCAGCGGTGCCATCGCCTTCTCCACCCTGAATGCTCTGAGCTTTACGCCGGTGGCCAGCAGTCGCCTCCTCAATCCCGAGCGACGCGAACCGACCTGGCTGCTGCGTTGGATCGACCCGCCACGGCGCTGGCTCGAAGGGTTGGAGGTGCCCTACGGCCGCTGGCTGGCCTGGACTATGGAGCGGCGGCGGCTGGTGGTTTCCCTGCTGCTGGCCGGCCTGCTGCTCACAGGATTTGGCCTGCAAGCCCTACCGAAAGCCTTCATCCCCCAGGAGGACAACGGTCAGCTGCGCGGGGTTGTGATATTGGCCGATGGCCTCGGATTGCAGCAGACCCAACGGGTGCTGGAGCAGGTACGCCAGGTGGTGGCCGAAGAGCCGCTGATAACTCGGGCCAACTTTTATGCAGGCCGCTCCTTTGGAGACAGCAGCCCCAACAAGGGCATCTTCTTCATGCGTTTGGCGCCGATCGAGCAGCGCCGCAGCGCCGAGGCAGCTACGCGGGCCGTAGTGCAGCGACTCAATGGCGAGTTGCGCCGCCGCGTCTCCGGTGCAGTGGTGCAGCTCAGCGAGGCCCCCTCTGTGCGCGGTTTTAGTGCCGAAGGCGGGCTCGAGCTCGAACTACTGGACAACAGCAACGGTCAACTCAGCCTCTCTGACTTCGAGCAGCAAGCCCAGGTCTTTATCCGGGCCGCCCAAGCCACCAATCGCTTTGAACGGGTTTCAACCCGCTTCACCGCCGGTGCCCCCCTGGTGCAGCTTGTGCCAGATCGGCTGCAGATGGCCTCCCTCGGGGTGGATCTCAGCACCGTGGTTGACACCCTCGGGGCCAGCTTCGGCAGCGACTATGTCAATGACAGCTTTGAGAGCGACCAGGTGCGCAAGGTGATTGTGCAACTCGACGGCGCCTCGCGCCGCAGCGCCGATGATGTGCTCTCCCTACAGGTAAAGACCCGCGACGGCCAGCTGATCCCCCTGGCCCAATTGGTGCGGATCGAACAAGGCACAGGCCCAACCTCGATCAACCACACCCGGCTGGTGCGTTCGATCAGCATCCGGGCCCTGCCCCGCTCTGGCGTGAGCAGTGGCCAAGCCATGGCCAGCCTGATGGAAGTGCAGCGGCAGCTGGGCGGCAGCACCGAATTGGAATGGGCCGGCCTGGCTCGGGAAGAGTCGCGCGCCGGTGGCGGCAACGTGAGGGTGTTTGCTCTGGCGATCCTGGTGATGGTGCTGGTGCTCGCAGCCCTCTACGACAACTTTGCCGACCCCTTCATCATCCTGGTGACCGTGCCCCTTGCCATGCTTGGGGCCATCGGCGGCCTGATGCTGCGGGGCCTGCCCCTGGACGTTTATGGCCAGATGGGCTTGCTGGTGATGGTGAGCCTGGCTGCCAAGAACGGCATCTTGATCGTGGAGTTTGCCAACCAGCGCATGGCAGAAGGACTGGATCTAGACACGGCGATCAGGGGCGCCGCCATCGCACGCCTACGCCCGATTCTGCTTACGGCCATTTCCTCACTGGCGGGCTTCGTGCCCCTGCTGCTGGCCAGTGGCTTCGGCTCAGGCAGCAGGGTGAGTATCGGCACGGTGGTGTTTTCGGGGCTACTGGTGGCCACCGTCCTCAGCCTGTTCGCGGTGCCGGTGGTTTACCGAATCGTTAAGGGCTGGGAGCGGGGCGCCCCTAAGGCTGCTGGCGTGGGGTAGATCCCCCATCCATCAATCGAAGCCGAGCAGGTCGAAGATCTCCCGATCCTTGAGGGATTCGGCCTCCAAGGGCTCGACGTCATCGAGCATCCGGCGGGCCAGCTTGAGGTATTCCTCCTGCACCGCGACCACTTCCGGCGTGCTTTCCATCTCAAAGATGGTGCACTTCTTGAGGCGGGATTTACGAATCGCGTCCACGGTCTTGAAATGGGCCATGGTGCGCAGACCCGTACGGGCATTGAACTTGTCGATTTCGTCGGTCTCCTCAGAGCGGTTGGCGATCACACCACCGAGACGCACCTTGTAGTTCTTGGCCTTGGCATTGATGGCCTGCATGATCCGGTTCATCGCGAAGATCGAATCGAAATCATTGGCAGTAACGATCAGGCAGTAGTGGGCGTGCTGAAGCGGTGCGGCAAAGCCACCACACACCACATCTCCCAACACATCAAAGATCACCACATCGGTTTCTTCGAGCAGGTGGTGCTCCTTGAGCAGTTTCACCGTCTGACCAGTGACATAGCCACCGCAACCAGTACCCGCCGGCGGACCACCAGACTCCACACACATCACACCGTTGTAACCCTCAAACACGAAGTCTTCGGGCCGCAACTCTTCAGTATGAAAATCAACCGTTTCGAGAATATCGATCACGGTGGGCACCATCCTCTTGGTGAGGGTGAAAGTGCTGTCGTGCTTGGGATCGCAACCGATCTGCAGCACCCGCTTACCCAGCTTGGAGAAGGCGGCCGACAGGTTGGAAGAGGTGGTGGACTTGCCGATCCCACCTTTGCCATAAACCGCCAGCACTAAGGCACCCTCCTCAATCGCCATAGTGGGATCAAGGTGTACCTGCACGCTGCCCTCGCCATCGGGCTTGGAAGTGGCTGGCGGATTGAGTGTTGTGGTCATTGAAGTTGGGGAAACAGAAAAGATCGGAACTTAAACTCTTAGCTAAACAATTAAGGAGCGTCTGGGTCACCCCCGCAGCGCGGGCCAGCTATTGCCATCCAATTCATCATGGAGCGAAATGGGCCTTGGCCTCATAAAGGGCTTCGCTGTCGATCAGAGCTAGGCCCTGCTCGCGGGCGTAGGCCTCCGTGTTTTTACGCACCTTGCCCCGCACAAAGAAGGGGATCTTGGCCAGCTCAGCTTCACCATCAGGGCTCCAAACGATCACCCCATCGCCGGGAATGCTGGCTGGCGCAGTGTCATTAGCTGGTGTCTCGGGGTGCTTGGCGGGGGCACTGGCACCCTCCAAGTGGCTGAGGTGCCCATCCACGAATTCAAAATCGTGGCGGAACATGCCGATCAGGTGCTCCTCCAGACCCATCATCAGCGGATGCACCCAGCTATCGAAGATCACGTTTGCCCCCTCCCAACCCATCTGGGGCGAGGTGCGCGCTGGCACATCCTGAACATGCAGCGGTGAGCTGATCACTGCGCAGGGGATGCCGAGGCGCTTGGCGCTGTGGCGCTCCATCTGGGTGCCGAGCACAAGCTCCGGGGCCGCCTCCGCCATCGCCGCCTCCACGGCCAGGTAGTCGTCTGAGATCAACGCTTCCAGCCCCAGCTCCTGCGCGGCCGCCCGCACCTCCCGTGCCTGCTCGCGGCTGTAGCTCCCCAGGCCGACCACCTTGAAGCCCAGCTCGCGGCTGGCGATGCGGGCTGCAGCGATGGCGTGGGTGGCATCGCCAAAAATGAACACCCGCTTACCGGTGAGGTAGGTGGAGTCCACCGAGCGCGAATACCAAGGCAGCCGCGAGCGCTGTTCAGCCGCGCAGGTGCCGTCGGCTGCAGTTTCAAGCTCAGCGGGCAGCTCCAAACCCAGCACCCCGTGCAGCTCCCGCAAAAAGGCGGCCGTAGCGCCAATGCCGATCGGCACGGTTTTCACCGTCTGCATGCCGAAGCTGCGCTCCAGCCAGCTGCATACCGGGCCCGCCAGCTCGGGATAGAGGCTCACATTGGCGTCAGCCGTGGGGATCCGCATCAGGTCGGCCGGACGGGCCCCCAGGGGCGCCACCACCGCCACATCAATGCCGTAGCCAGCCAGCAACTGGCTGATCTCGCCCACATCGTCGCGGCAGCGGAAACCCAGCAGGCTTGGTCCCAGCAGATTCACCCGGGGCCGCCGGCCCTCGGCACGCCAGCGAGTCGGATCGGGCTTGGGCTCGCCGGGCGGCGGCACCTGGGCCTTGAGCAGGCCTCGCACCAGTTGATAGAGGGTTTCAGCGCCGCCCCAGTTCTCCTTTTTGGAGTAGGCCGGCAGGTCCAGGCTCACCACCGGGATGCCGCCCAGGTCCATGGTCGCCGCCAGGGAGCCAGGCTGGTCCTGGATCAGCTCGGCGGTGCAGCTCTCGCCCACCAGCAGCGCCTCGGGCTGGAAGCGCTCCACGGCTGCAGCGATCGAACGCTTCACCAGCTCGGCGGTGTCGCCACCCAGGTCGCGGGCCTGGAAGGTGGTGTAGGTAACGGGCGGGCGCCGGTCGCGCCGTTCAATCATCGTGAACAGCAGATCGGCATAGGTGTCGCCCTGGGGGGCGTGCAGTACGTAGTGCACCCCCTCCATCGAGGCGGCTATGCGCATGGCACCCACGTGGGGGGGGCCTTCGTAGGTCCAGAGGGTGAGTTCCATGACTGATTAATGGGACGGGTGGTCAGGAAAAGGAGAGTGCGGCGCGGCGGCGCAGGGAGCGGGCAAACAATTCGGCCAGCTCGCCAGCCTGGTCGCAACCGTGGATGGGGCTGAACACCAGCTCAATCGACCATTTTGTAGCGATGCCCTCGGCCTCCAGGGGATTGGCCAGGCCGAGGCCACACACCACAAGATCAGGCCGCTCGGCGCGGACCCGCTCCAGCTGGCGTTCTACGTCTTGCCCCTCGCTAATGCGCGTGCCAGGTGGCAACAGGGCCAGCTCCGCATCGAGCAGCTGGCGATCGAGGTAGGGCGTGCCCACCTCGACCAGCTCCATGCCGCACTCGCGCTGCAGGAACCTCGCCAAGGAGAGCTCCAGCTGGGAATCGGGCAGCAGAAAAAGCCGCTTACCGGCCAGTAGCTCCCGGTGGGGAGCTATGGCCCGCTGGCCCCGCTCCACCAAGGGATCGAGCACCTCGGCAACCAGGGACGGCGCTACCCCGAAGGCAGCGGCGCCCGCAGCCATCCAGGCCCGACTGCCCTCCACCCCAAACGGATAGGGAGCCGTAAGCAGCTGGCCGCCGCGGCTCACCAGGGCCCGCGCCGTGGCCGAGAGGAAGGGCTGGGCCAGCAGCACCCGGGTGCCGGGACCAATGGGGGGCAGCTCGGTGGAGCGCCGCGGCGGCAGGCTCGTGACCACCGGAATACCCAGGCGACCAAACAGCTGCACCAGCCGGTCTTCCACCGCATCGGCCAAGGTGCCGACGATCAACAGCTGGTCGATCTCGCTGCTGGGCATCAGGGGAACCATCGCCAGCAGGGCCTGGTCTTCTCCCTGGGTGAAGGTGGTTTCGATGCCGCTGCCGCTGTAGTTCAGCACCATCACCCGGCCGGTTAGCTGGGTATTGAGCCGCTCGGCAGCCTTAGCCAGATCCAGCTTGATCACCTCGCTGGGGCAGGAGCCCACCAGAAACAGGGTGCGGATTTCGGGGCGCCGCTCCAGCAGATCCTTCACCAGCCGGTCGAGCTCATCATTGGCATCGGCCAAGCCGGCCAGATCCCGCTCCCCCAGAATTGCAGTGCCGAAGCGGGGTTCGGCAAAGATCATCACGCCGGCGGCGCTCTGAACCAGGTGGGCGCAGGTGCGGGAGCCCACCACTAGAAAAAAGGCATCCGGCATGCGCCGGTGCAGCCAGACAATCGAGGTGAGCCCGCAGAACACCTCCCGCTGGCCACTTTCCTTGAGCAGCTGTAGGGGCGGCTGCTCTGCCAAACCAGTTGTCATGTCACCAATCACCGAAGACGCGCCCATCCAGGCGACCCCTGCGGAAAGAACCTTTAATGGTTAACGGAGCTGGCAGGCCATCTGTCGACAACGACTACAAATGTTCGGGATCAGCCCACAGGCCGTAACTTATTGGAGTCAGTAATCTGGCTTCAGAGATCTGGCGCTTCAGGTCCAGATCCCAATGGCAAAGCCTTTCTGGTTCATTCGGCCAAGACGACCACCCTCCATGCGAGCACGCAAGCCTTGGAGGGCACCCCTGGCTCTGGCCTTGCTGGTGAATGCCGGTGCCATCGGTTATCACTTTAGTGAGGGCTGGGATTGGGGCGATTGCTACTGGATGGTGCTGATCACCCTCAGCACCCTGGGATTTAGCGATGGTCACACCCAGATCCTGAGCGCGAGTGGGCGGGTGGTCACCACCCTGCTGATCCTGGGTGGCCTAGTGGTGGTTCAGATCAGTATTCAAGGGGTGCTGGGACTGTCTGAGTCCGGGTACTTCCGGCGCATGCGCGAGCGCCGATTCCGCAGTTGGCTATCCACCATGCATAACCATGTGATTCTTTGCGGCTATGGCCGCATTGGCCGCGAGATCGCCGAACAACTTGCCAGGGAAAACGTTCCCCTGCTGGTGGTGGAGATGGACGTGGAGCGCCGCGAGGCAGCAGAGGAGCGAGGGCTGGCCGTGCTGATGGCCGACGCCACCCTCGATGAAACCCTTCTGGAGGCAGGCATCCACCGCTGCCGTGCCCTCGTGGCGGCCCTACCCAACAACGCATCCAACCTCTACGTGGTGCTGAGCGCCCGGGGTATGGCGCCCAACTGCCGGCTCATAGCCCGTTCCGACAGTGAGGAAGCGGAACGCAAGCTGCGCCTAGCCGGCGCCGATCAAGTGGTGAGCCCTTATGTGAGCGGGGGGCGCACCATGGCCGCCACCGCCCTACGGCCCCTGGCGGTGACCTTCATGGATCTTTTGGCTGGCTCTGGCTGCGAGGTGGAGGAATTTCTGCTCAGCAGCGACCCAGCCGACCTTGGCAGCCTCAATGGCGCATCCCTGGCGGAGCTCCAGCTCGGCTCGCGCTCTGGGGCCCTAGTGCTGGCGATCGTGCCCCCCAAGCCTGCAGGCAGCGATGTCCCGAGGCAATACCGGGGATCCCAATACTCCCCACAGCGACCGGAATTGCTGGCAAATCCCGGTAGCGACACTCGCCTGGCCCCGGGCCAGATGCTGGTGGTGATGGGCAGCCAAGAGCAGCTGGACCTATTCACCCGGCTGCTTGGCACTGCCCTTAAAAGTGTGGACGTGATGGCCACCTGAAACAGGAGCAACTAGTGGAGCTCAGTCGTCATAGACAAGGCAATTGACATCGGATGGATTGAGATCACAGAACACTTCAAACGGTGTTGGGGCTTCAGTTTCCTCCGGATGGCGCACCTGAAACTCCTGCAGCTCCTTGATCTGCTCATCAATTTTGCGGGCAACGGCCTTATCTCCTCGCTCCGTAGCCTCCGCCAGGGCTGAGCGATAGGAAACCAACTGGTCAGCGATGCTCGACATGGCTCTGGCTCCCCGGAAGGAGTTGTAAACGCACGGCTGAAAATTTAGTCCCGGTAATTGCCTTCGTGGTTGCCCCATCGGCCAACGGCAACAGAATAGGCAATACGTGTCAGTTTCCACACTGAAGCCGCAACCCTCGCCAAGGTGTGGCGAATTACAGAGACTCCGATGGCAGACGCTCCATACATGGTGGCCCTGGCCTTGGTGGAACTTGATGGCAAGCGGGCCCTGCCCCTGACCGGCAAATCCCAGCGAGATGACAGTCCCGGCAAACCCGGCGATGACGGCCGCACCCTGGCTTTGGAACTGCTGCTGCGGCTGTGGCAACGCAGTGATGAGGGTCCTCTGCAGCGTGCCGCAGCTGCAGACAGCCTATTGCTGCTGGAAATGCCGCTCGAGGTAATGAGCGAGCGCTTGCCGGTGCTTAAGGCCAACTGGATCGCTGGTGGCTCCACCGAAGAGTTGCTAGCCAGCTTGAAGCAACTAGCCCCGCGCCGCTGGCGGATCAGCATCGTCAAATACCAGCCCGCCACCTTCACGCCCTGGCCCTAAGCAGGCGCGACTGCGCTCAGAGGCGCTGGGCGCGGGACCAGGAAGCTGGGGAAAATGCGTGGCCCTGCTCCAGGGCAATCGCCACGACCGCATCGACACTGCCTGCTGCATCCACCCGAGCCCTTAAGGCGGTGTCAGCGTCCACCTTGACCATGAAGGCTGTGAGTTGGGCTTTCGACATGGCGCTACAAGGCTTGGAACCAACCACTCCTAGCCGGGGTTGGCGGATCTGGCATCGCCACGGTCTCAATGAGGGCGTTGGACGGGGTGCTTAGCAGGGGGTGAGCTTGGCGGCGCTGTAAGGTAAAAAGTGATTCAAAGATTTCTCTCTAGCGAGCTGACCACTTTCTGTTGGGCCGTCGAAGGATCAATTCATAGTTTCTGAGTTCATGACCATTTACGTCGGCAATCTTTCCTTCGATGCAGAAGCGGAAGATGTCCAGCATCTGTTCAGCCAGTACGGACAGGTGAGCAAGTGCAGCCTCCCCCTCGACCGCGACACCGGCCGCAAGCGCGGTTTCGCCTTTGTCGAAATGGCCAATGAGGCCGAAGAGACCAAGGCCATCGAAGACCTTCAGGACGTCGAGTGGATGGGTCGCGCCATCCGCGTCAACAAAGCTGAGCCCCGCGGCAGCGGCGGCGGCGGCGGTGGTGGTGGTGGCGGTGGCGGCGGTCGCCGCGACTTCGGCGGTGGTGGCGGCTACAACGGTGGCGGCTACGGCGGTGGCGGCAGCAGCCGCTACTGAGCTCCGTTTACCAATTCACATTTCAGGATTACTGCGGTGATTCTTGCGCCGCTCCTCCGGGGGCGGCTTTTTTTATGGGGGACCAGCCGGCTCCCTAGCCTGGATTGATGGCAAGCGCTCCCCCCCTAGTGCTGGTGCACGGTCTATGGGACACGCCGCACCTGTTCGACCGCCTCAAACTCCAGCTAGCCGACCGGCGATCTCCGCTGCTGATCCCCTACCTACCCAGCGGATATGGTGCCGTCCCGATCCTGCGGTTGGCTGAGCGGCTAGGCAGCCACATCGAGGCAGCCTTTGGCCCCCATACCCAAATCGACCTGCTGGGTTTCTCAATGGGCGGCGTGATAGGCCGCTCCTGGATCCAACTGCAGGGCGGCCATTTGCGCACCCGCCGCTTCATCAGCGTCGGCAGCCCCCAACAGGGCACCCTCACGGCCCAGCCGTGGCCGAGCTGGCTGCTGGCTGGCATCGCCGACATGAAGTGGGGCAGCCCCTTACTGCGCCAACTCAACAGGGATCTCGAGGGGCTAGGCCAAGTGGAGTGCTGCAGCTTCTACTGCGCAGCCGACCTGATGGTGCTGCCTGGCTGGCGCGCCGTATTGCCGCTGGGTCCGCGGCAGCAGTTACCCGTGCGCACCCACAAGCAGCTAATGCAACATCCGGCGGCACTGGAGCCTCTGGTGAACGAATTACTGCGCCCCTGAACTGGACCCAAACCATGGCCCTACCCACCCCAGAGCCCCTGGCCATATCCCTGCTGGTGCGCTGGCTGCTGGGCTGGTGGCTGTGCCTGCCGACACCGGCCCTGCCGGATCTAACGCCAAGCGGTCAGCCCCGAGTGTCGGTACTGATCCCCGCCCGCAACGAGGCACTCAGCCTGCCCCGACTACTGGAGGCCCTGGCTCAGCAGAGCCTGCGGCCCCTGGAGGTGATCGTGATCGACGACCATTCCAGCGACGCCACAGCCTCCCACGCCGCAGCCGCCGGCGTCACGGTGTTGGCCTCTGAACCGCTACCCCCCGGCTGGTGCGGTAAAACCTGGGCTTTACAACAAGGCGCCACTGCGAGCTCTGGGGACCTACTGGTGTTTCTTGATGCCGACACCGAACCAAATTCCTGCTTCCTGGCCAGGCTGATCGCCAACCAGCAGCAGCAGGGCGGTTTGGTGTCGGTGCAGCCTTTCCACCGCACCGAAAAGCCCTACGAGCAGCTCTCGGTGCTGTTCAACTTGGTGGGATTAATGGCCGTGCCCCTGGGGGCAAAGGTGGGCGTGGCCTTTGGCCCAGCGATGGTCACGAGCCGCGGCGACTACAACCTCATCGGCGGCCACGCCTCGGTAGCAGACAAGGTGGTCGAAGACTGGTTTTTGGCTCACCGCTACGAAGCAGCTGGCCTGCCGGTGAGCGCCTACTTAGGCCGCGGCAGCCTCTCCTATCGCATGTATCCCGGCGGCTTAAGCGACATGGTGGTGGGTTTTGACAAAAACTTCGCCACAGCCGCCGGTGAAGTGCACTGGCACTGGATGCTGGGAGTGCTGCTATGGCTCTCGGGCCTGTTCTGGGCCGCCTGGTGTCTGCCCGCCTCCCTGCTGCACTGGCCAATGGTGGGCGATTCCGCCACGGCACCAAACCTGGTGCTCTACGGCGGTTATGCCCTGCAGCTACTGATGCTCACTCGCCGCATCGGTAGCTTTGGCTGGATCAATTTGGTTTTTCCGATACCAGTGCTGTTTTTTCTGGGGGTGTTCCTGCTGGCGATCTTCAACCTGGAGCGGGGATCGATTAGCTGGAAAGGCCGCCAAGTCCCCACCCGATAGCCCGCCACAGCGCGAGGTCCTCGGCTCGTCAATTTCTCTGAAACTCTGAAGGGTTTCGCGATTCCGGGCAATTGGATCCAGAATCTGGTCATGGCTGATCCAAAAGCTTCGGGTCGTTATCGCGTACGCGCCGCAGTGGAGCGCGAACAAAGCGTGCCGCTTCAGGTGCAGGCGGCACGCTTTAACACCAGAGATGACGCAGAAACCTTTGCCCACCTAGTCGCCCAAGATCGGCTACAAAATGTCGTTGTCGAAAAGCTGGCCCCCGGTGGTTGCTGGCTGCAATTAAGCCTGGTGGCCTGCGCTTTTTGAGCTGTCAGCCCGTCGAGCAAGCAGGGCGTGATTGCTTGGGATCCTGAGATCCCAGGCCAAGCCGCAACGCTCCAGCAGACGGATAAAGCGGAAGGTGGGATCTGGCAACAATTGCACTCGTCCCTGCCGCAGGGTTATGCCCTGACGCACCGAAGCTTGGAATGCGTGGTGGAGGTTGTGCCAACCCTCACCCAGGGTGATCACGGCCACAAAAAGGTTGTTGCGACTGGCATCTCCCGTTGCAAAGGGCTGACTGCCGTATAGGTGGGCCAGGGAATTCACACTGGCTACCCCGTGATAAAGCACTGTGGTGCTTAGGCAGAAAGCTGCCAGCCAGGGCAGTCCGCCCAGTTGCCAAGACAACCCGGCCAGCAGCAGCACGGGCACAAAATGCAGCCGATCGATCAGGCGCAGCACCGGATCCGCCTCCACATCTGCGGGCAAGGTGGTGGGGAAGAAGCTTGATGACAGCAACCAACCAGCCTGGGAGCGCCACAGGCCACGCCATCCAGCTGAAGGAGCAAGCGGTGTGTGGGGATCAGCGCAAGTGTCAACATGGCGGTGATGGGTTTGGTGGTGAGCCTTCCACCAACTGGGGCCCATCTGGCCCGCCGAAGCGCCCACAAAGGCACCGATCCAAGCGACAGGCCGGGGGGCTTTGTAGCTGGCGTGGGTGATCAGGCGGTGATAGATGGCCGTGGTGGCCAGCATGCGCACTAGGTAAAGGCCCAGAGCCCAGAGGGCCGCATCGATGCTGAGGCCAGTCCAAAGCAGCAGCAGGCAGCCAAGGTGGGCAGCAATGGTCAGAATGGGCCCGAGGGAGTACAGAAGACGACGTAAACGGGGCACTAAGCCCACTCCCAGCTTGCCCTTGAGCCTAGAGGCAGAACGCTGCAGCCTGAGTCACTGCGGTGCGGGATCCCGCCGCAGAACCACCATCTCTGGAACGAAAACAAAGGTGAGGTCATCAAGGCATTCGGCCTGCCCGTCGATGGCACTGACACCACCAGCTACAAAGTCGATCAACCGCTGGGCCTCGCTGCGCTCCATTGCCCCGGCGTGCACCAACACGGTTTTGCGCTCGCGCACGTGGTGCACAATCCACTGGGCCTCCTCAAAGCGGGTGGGGTGAAACACCACCACTTCGGGCATCCATTCGCCGAATGGGCTGGGCATGCCTTGGGGACCCCTATGGCGATGGGCACTCAACGTATGGGGCTATTGCTCCATGTGCAACGAACGGCCCCGCCAGCCACAACCTGTTGAGAGGCGTGCTGAAACTGCGGCGACTCCCGAACCGGATCGCCCAGCGCAGCGAGATCCACAAGGTTGCGAACTATCCCAGAATTCAGCAGCTCCGCTGACGCAGCTGGCGATCAGCCTCGGCCCGCCGGCACACCCGACGAAAGGGTGCCAGGCCAATGCCAAACAACTCCTCAAACAGCCGATTAGCTGCCATCACCGAAGCCAGGCCACAGCGGTGCACCTGCTGCTGAAGGGTGGTGTGGGGTTGGGAAGCAATGCCTTCAAACAGCCGGCTGAGCCGAATGTGCTGGAGCGTCTGAAACGGCGTCTTGCCGCGGCAGTGGTCGAAGCAGAGGTCGAGCCACTCGGCACTAACCCCGATCGAGTGGGCCACTGCCTCCAGCTCGATCTCCTCGGAAAAGTGATGGGCGAAATAACGGGCAGCCCGGTTCACCACATCAAGCTGCTGGGCGGGACCCACGGGGAGGCTCCGGCAGCGGCGCGGCGGGCTATGCGCAGCACTAACAAGTGCTGTTGGTAGGGGAACGGGCCGCATCGCACTCCGGGAGTTGATCGCCTGCAAGGCATCCAAGAGGCCTTGTCTTCCAACTGATAGCCCCCCATAAGCAGGGGGTGCAATTGCAATCGACACCGTTTGGGCGATCTGTAGCAAGGCTGCACCTATCGCAATGATCGGCAGCACACAGGCCTAGGCCAGGGCGCAGAGTTCATGGGCCAGCTTTTCCCCACTGCGCAGGGCCCCCTCGATCCGCCCAAATCCAACCCCAGCGATGAAGTCGCCGCAGAATCCCACCCGGCTGTCGGGGCAGCAACTGAGTTCGGAAGGCAGCCCTGGGGCGATGGGAAAGGCGGCACCCCAGCGCATCAGCTGTCGATCGGCAGAAGCCAGCTCAAGCCCGGGTAACCAGGGGGCCATCACCTGCTCGAGGGCGGTGGTGAGAGCGGCGATCACCGTGTCTTCGCGGCCCTCATCGGGGGGCAGCTGAAGCATGCGGGCTACGGCGGAATGGGTGCCATACACATCGAGATGATCGGCGGCAAAGGATTGGCTGGAATGAGCCACCACCGCGCAGCGCCCGTCGGCCAGGGGCTGGATGGAAATCCGCTGAAGCCCCCAGCGCTGCTGGGCCGCCGCATCGAAATGGAGCAAGCTGAAGGGAAGATCGACCCAGTGACGCGCCGCGGCTGCCTTGAGCAGCACCAGCAGATTGCTGCGAGCCTCGGTGCGGATGCCGGCGATCACGGTGAGGGCATGCTCGAGCCTTAAATCACCCAGCCGTTCCGAAGCCTGCTTCAGGGGCACCGCCTCCCAGCCAAAGATCAAGCGGCTGCGGGGGTGAGCCAACAGGGTGCTGCTCAACACCAGCCAATGGGCCTGGCCCAGCAACTCCCCCTGCCGGCCCAGCAGCTGCCAAGCACCGTCGCTCCAGCTGAGGTGGCGCACCAAAGTGCCGTAGTGCGGCTGCCACGCTTCACCGGCATCACCGGCCAAGCTCAACAGCCCTTCGCAGAGATGATCCATGCCACCACGACCCCTGTAGAGCTGGCCCAGCCCCAGGGCGTCAGCCTGCGCAGTCCGCAAAGTTGCTTCCCCCTGGAGCTGGGCAATCAGACCCGTCCACGGCTCGATCCAGCTCCCCGCCAGCAGGGGCTGCAACAGCAGCGGGTCCGTATCAGCGGTGATGTTGAGCAGGGGCGCGCCATGGTCTATGCACAGCTTGCGATCGTGACGGGAGCGCCTGGTGCTGGCGCGTCCGCCGGGGCCCCGACCGGTCTCCCAAATGCTGAGGGCGCCGGCGTAACCCAAGCGACGCAGCTGAGCGACAAGAGCGCAGCCCGACACCCCGGCACCAATCACGGCGATGGATTCAGGGGCCGAACTGGGCATAGACAACAACTAAGCCGCTATCACTTCAGGATGACAGCGATCTCCAAGGCTGCAGCCGATGATTGATCACCCGGCATCTGAGCCTCCGGTATTGGTGTTTGACGGCGGCTGTCCCTTCTGCCGCCATTTCGCTGAGCTGGCGGAACTGCGCAGTGGCATCCCGAACCTGGCGATCCGCGATGGCCGCAGCGACCATGACCTGCGGCGCCAACTGCGCCAGCAGGGCTGGGACCTGAGCCGCGGCGCGGTGGTGCTGGCGGAGGGCCGGGTGCTGCACGGGGCCGAGGCTATTCAGTGGATCTGCTGCCGGCTGGAGCCCAGCGCCACCCTGCTGCAGCTGCTTGGCCCCCTAATGGCCACCCCAGGCCGAGCTCGGCGCCTTTACCCAATGCTGCTTCTGGCCCGGCGCCTTGCCCTCGCCGTGCGTGGGTTGCCGCTGGACCCGGACAAACCGGCTACGCCAGTGGCAACAGCTAATTTGGACTGACTAGGGAGTGGCTGTGGCGCGGTTTTTAGTGGTGCTTAAACCGGTCACCCCGATATCGGCAGAGTCGATGCTGGAAGCTCTGCACCCGGTCCTAAATGGACTCAAAGCGGAGATCGAGCACAGCACTCCAGCCCACCTCAGCGCCATGATCCGCGGTGGCGGTGAAAGCCAGCGCATGCAGCTGTTTGCCGATGTGCAATCAAAAGCAGATGGCAAGGTGCTGGAGCTGGTGCTGCTGAGCCGCGAAGCCATGGGCACTACCGCACCCCACACCCGCGAGGTTTTCAAGCTGCTGCTGGAGTTGATCCAGCAGCATGTGCCCTCCATGCATCTCACCTTCCGCTCCGACCAGGACGGCCCAGTGCCGTCCGCAACCTGAGCGACCATCCCTGAAATTTAATAAAGGCTTAGGATTTGCGAGTAGGTCCTGGATTTGCTTCGTGAACGAGAACCACCCCGTGCTGCTCTCGTTCGACGCCGAGCTGGATCACCTGCGCAGCGCTTACATCCAGCATCCCAACGAGCAGACTCGCTACCAGCTGGTGCGCCTCGAACAGCTGATCCACCAGTGGGCACCGGGTCGCTCCAGCAACGGCTGAGCTTGATTAGCTGGCAGGCTGGGCCTCCTCCAAAGTAGGCGGAATCACCAGCCGCAGCAGGATTGGGGCCAGGAAGGTGGTGCCAATCACCATCAGCAAGATGGCAGCCTCCAGGGCAGGTGTAAGGATGCCGGCCTGGCTGCCGAGCCCCAGGAAAATCAGGCCCACTTCGCCGCGGGGCATCATTCCCAGCCCAACCACCAAACGATTGGTGGGTTCCTTACTGAAGTAGCTCCAGCCGGCAGCCACCTTGCCAGCCATGGCCACCACCAGCAGGAAAGCAGCCACGATCAGGCCCTCCCGATTAGCCGGATCGAAGGGGTTGAGCACCGAGAGATCCAGGCCGGTGCCGATCAGCACAAAAAACACCGTGGCAAACAGGGCCACCAAGGGCTTCACCGCGGCGTCGATGTCGTGGGTGTGCTTCGAGGCGCTGAGAATCAAGCCAGCGGCGAAGGCCCCCAGGGCCGCCTCTAACCCAATCGCCTGGGCGGCAAAGCAACAAACGGTGAGCACCAGAAAGCTTGCCACTGCCACATCGCCGGGGGCCTTGAGCTGATCCACCACCCAGTCGAAGGCGGGTGCGGCCTTGCGGCTCAGCACCAGGGCCACCGCCACAAACGCCACCGCCGCCAGACACAGCTTGAGCACCGGGCCAAGACTGAAGGCGCCACCACCAACGATCGCCACCACAACCGCCAAGATCACAATGCCGATGATGTCGTCGAGCACGGCGGCACCGATGACGATCTGGCCCTCGCGGCGCTTCAGCCATTTCAGCTCGCCGAAAACACTGGCGGTAATACCGATGGAAGTGGCCGTCATGGCGGCCCCGGCAAAAACAGCGGGAATCAACGGCACATGAAAGATGAAGTAGAGGCCAGCAGTGCCTAGGGCAAAGGGCAGCACGACGCCGGCCACAGCCACCGTGGTGGCCTGGACACCCACAGCCACCAGCTCGTCAAGCTCGCTCTCCAGACCGGTGAGAAACAACAGAGCAAACAGCCCCAGCTGTGAAACCGCCTGCAGATTGGGGAAGGTTTCGCTGTAGACCTCTCGTGCCGCGTCGGGGCTGATCTGGGCCAAGGAGGCAAGCAGACCGGCGACTCCGGCACTGAGCTGGGCCTGGGTTTCTGGCGGCACGATCAGATGCAGTCCCGAAACACCGATCAGCACCCCAGCCACTAGCTCACCGAGGATCGTGGGCAACTGCAAGCGCACCATCACTTCAGCGATGGCCCTTGCAGCTAGGAAGATCACCACAAAGCGGCCCACCTGAATCAGGGTTTCCGCCACCTCAAGCTGGTGGGAACTGAACTCCAGCAACAGCAGCGGAATCGGCAGCATCGGCAATGGGCAGCGTTGCAGATTTATAGAGCCGTGGCCCTAAGTTTGGGGTGGCAAAGCCAATGAGACCCAGAATCTTCCTAGCGGTCAGTCGGGGCCAAGCCGGGCCTCGGGCGAATGGGCCAGAGAGCATGGATCTACCCATCTCTTATTGGGACACAAAGGTGGTTTATCTACTGTGATTAGCGCCGCTTCTCAGCCGCATTGCCACAAGCAATATCAAGAGCACTCAGCTAGCACCCAACCGGCATTGGGCCCTACCTAAGGTTCTGTGCCAACCAATACATACATAAATGACGTCCGCTCCGTCTCCGCCCCAGCGACCGGCCCTGCGGCTGCTGAACCACATCAGCACAAAAAACATTAAGGGCGATCTTTTCGGTGGCATCACCGCAGCGGTGATCGCCCTGCCGATGGCCCTTGCCTTCGGTGTGGCCTCCGGTGCAGGTGCCGCCGCCGGCCTCTGGGGCGCTGTGCTGGTGGGCCTTTTTGCCGCCCTGTTCGGTGGCACCCCTTCCCTAATTTCTGAGCCCACCGGACCGATGACGGTGGTGATGACCGCCGTCATCGCCAGCTTCAGCGCCAGCGATCCGGAGAACGGCCTGGCAATTGCCTTCACCGTGGTGATGCTGGCGGGGGTATTCCAGATCGCCTTCGGCTTTCTGAGGCTCGGCCGCTACATCACCCAGATGCCCTACACGGTGATCTCGGGCTTCATGAGCGGCATCGGGATCATCCTGATCATCCTGCAGCTGGGCCCCTTCCTAGGTCAGGCCATCCCCAAAGGAGGGGTGATCGGCACCCTCAACTCCCTGCCGCAACTGATTCAGAACGCCCGCCTACCGGAGGTGATTCTGGCCCTGATCACCCTTGCCATTCTCTGGTTCACCCCGGCGGCGCTCAAAAAGATCGCCCCTCCCCAGCTGATCGCCCTGGTGGCCGGCACCCTGCTCTCCCTCACCCTGCTCAACGGGGGCGCTGGCGCCGAGGGCGGGGAAGGAGTGCGTCGCATCGGTGAAATCGCCTCAGGATTTCCCGAACTGCGCATGCCCTATGTGGAGTGGGGTCTGGCGAGCAAGATGCTGATAGATGCCGCCGTGCTGGGCATGCTCGGCTGCATCGATGCCCTACTGACAGCCGTAGTGGCCGACAGCATCACCCGCACCGAGCACGACTCCAACAAGGAACTGATCGGCCAGGGTTTAGGCAACATCGCTTCTGGCCTGTTCGGCGGCCTGCCCGGTGCCGGAGCAACCATGGGCACGGTGGTCAACATCCAGGCTGGCGGCCGCAGCGCCCTCTCGGGCATCAGCCGGGCCGTGATCTTGATGGTTGTGATCCTGGCCTTCACTGGCGTCGCCGCCCAGATCCCCCAGGCCGTGCTGGCCGGCATCGCCCTCAAGGTGGGTGTCGACATCGTCGACTGGGGCTTCCTCAAGCGGGCCCACCGCATCTCGATCAGCGGCGCCCTGATCATGTATCTGGTGATCGGCCTCACCGTGCTGGTGGACCTAATCGCCGCTGTGGGCATAGGCGTGTTCATCGCCAATATCCTCACCATCGACAAGATGAGCGCCCTGCAGAGCAAGAGCGTCAAGTCGATCAGCACCGGCGACGGCGACCTACTGATTCCCGACGACGAGAAGGCCCTGCTCGACCAGGGCAAAGGAAAGGTGTTGTTGTTCCAGCTCAACGGCGCCATGATCTTCGGTGTTGCCAAGGCCATTGGCCGTGAACACAACGCCATCGGCGATGTGAAGGCTGTGGTTTTTGATCTCACCGAGGTGTCACACCTGGGGGTGACCGCCGCACTGGCCGTGGAGAACGCAGTTGAAGAAGCAATCGAGAAAGGGCGTGAGGTATTCGTGGTGGGAGCCAGCGGCACGACTCAGCGCCGCTTGGAGAAGCTCGGCCTCTACAAGAAGCTGACACCTGATCGCACAAACCTGAGCCGTCGCGACGCCCTGCAGCGCTCGGTCGCAGCCATCGGCTGACGCCCTAATCCAAACCCCCCAGGGCTCGGCAAACCGGGCCCTTTTTTGTCTTTGATGATGGCCAATAAATCTATTCAACGTCAAACGATTCCTCTCAACCATCCATGGATATGAGCGACAATCGGGTTCGGCCTACTTTTATCGCCTTGGAAGTGCTATAGAACCTGAATGCCTGCCTGCGTGATCAGGTCGTTCAAATTGAACTGGTTTTAATCACCGCCATGACTGCCGTAGCTCGATAAAGTCCCCGAACAAGAAGCCGAGTGGGGAACCTTTGAGCCTGATGCGCCCATGACCTGGCACCCCCATCTCTGGCATCCCACCACCCAGGTGGCCACCAGCCCGGCGCCCCTGAGGGTGCAGTCGGCACGCGGCAGTGAGCTGGAGCTAGACGATGGCAGAAGGCTGATCGACGCCATCAGCAGCTGGTGGGTGACCCTGCACGGCCACGCCGAACCTGCCATTGCGGCGGCGGTTGCGCGCCAAGCCCAGCAGCTGGAGCAGGTGATCTTCGCCAACTTCAGCCACGAACCCGCCGAGCAGCTGGCCACCCGGCTCAGCGCCCTCACGGGGCTGCAGCGCCTGTTTTTCTCCGACAACGGCTCCACCGCCGTGGAGGTGGCCCTCAAGATCGCCTGGCAGTGGTGGCGCAACCAGAGCAGCGAGCGCCGCCAGTTAATCGCCTTTGAGGGCGCATATCACGGCGACACCGTGGGCACCATGGCCCTAGGTGATCGCTCCCTATTCACCGCCGCCTACGAGCCCCTGCTTTTTGACGTGGCCAGGGTCGCCTGGCCCCACAACCACTGGGGCGACGACAGCGTTGAGCCGCGGGAACAGCAGGCCCTTGGCCAGCTGGAGCTGGCCCTGGAGACACCCACAGCAGCGGTGATTTTTGAGCCCCTGATTCAGGGGGCCAGTGGCATGCGCGTCGTGCGTCCAGCGTTCCTGCGGGCAGTGGCGGCAAGAGTCCAGGCTGCCGGCGCGCTGCTGATCGCCGATGAGGTCTTCACCGGTTTCGGCCGCACCGGAGCCCTGTTTGCCTGCCAGAAAGCCGGTATCCAGCCCGACCTTATGGCCCTCTCCAAAGGGCTCACCGGTGGTTTTCTGCCCATGGGCGCAACGATGGCCAGCGAGCGGCTCTACCAGGGCTTCATCAGCGAGAAGCCCAGCGATACCTTTTTCCATGGCCACAGCTTCACGGCCAACCCCTTGGGCTGTGCCGCCGCCCTGGCCAGCCTGGATTTACTGCAGCAAAACCCTGAGCGCTTTGAGGGCTTTGAGCAACGGCACACCCCCCTGCTGGAGCAGCTGAGCCGCCAGACCCGGGTGCTGCGCCCCCGCTGCCTAGGCACCATGGCCGCCTTCGAGCTCGACGCCGGCGAAAACAGCTACCTCAATCCGATCGGCAAACTGATCCAGCGTCAGTGTCTGGAACACGGGGTCTACCTTCGCCCCCTCGGCAACGTGGTGTATCTGCTACCGCCCCTAGGCAGCAGCGATGAGCAGCTGCAGCAGTGTTATCAAGCCCTGGAGCAGTCGATAGCTGCTTTGGGCTAAGGCGACGCCAGAGCTGCCAAACGGCGGCCTAGCAGCAGCAGGCCAAGCACCGTGGTGCAGCTCACCGTCACCACCAGAGCCGAAAACTGCGCGGGGGTGATCACGCCGCTGGCCAGGGCTGTGGAGGCAAACACCAAGCCCGGCAGGCCCCGCGGAATCAAGCCGAACACCACCACCCAGCGATCGATGCCAGCAGCTTGATCCTGGCGGCTGATACCCAGGGCACAGATCAACTTGCAACCAATCGCCAGCAGCAGCAGGCTCAGAGCCAGGGCCCAGGCAGCTGGCTGCAGCAGGGTGCCGGCCTGGATGCGCATGCCCACGCTGATGAAATAAAGAGGCAAAAACACCTCAGATAGCAGGGCCAGGTTGCTGCGCAGGTCTGAAGCCTCGGCGCTGCCCTCCGGCATCGGCGCCAGGCGGCTCAGCAGCACGCCGCCCCATAGGGCCCCAAGCAGGCTCGTGAGCCGGCCCATCTCGCCGATCCAGCTGCAGCCGATCAACAGCAGCAACACCCAAAGCAATCCCGGCCGCCAGGGGCCGTAGCGCCGCAACCACCAGCTACTAGCCGGCAGGCTCAACAGCACCAGCCCCAATGCCAGCGCCGGCAGCAGCAGGGCGGGGTATGGACTGGTGGCTCCAGGCGCCGCCCCCAGTGCCACCGCAAGGGTGAGCAGGGCTATGGCCGGCAGGTCGTCGAGCACCGAAACCCCCACCAAAAGACGGCCCGAAGGTGTGTTTAGGGCGGAGGCCTGGCCAAGGGCGCGCAGGGTCACGCCGGTGCCGGTTGCACTGAGCACTGCCACGCACAAAACGGTGGAGGCAGTGGAAAGACCAAAGCCCTGCTGCAGCGGCCACCAGGCCAGCAGCGGCGTGAGCGCAGAGAGCAGCACGGTGCGCAGCACTGCCGCCGGTCTGGATCCCAGCAAGCCCCCGCGCACTTCCAGGCCCACCATGAAAAAAAGAGTGAGCACCCCTAATTCGGTGAGTCCGGCGAGGGGGGCGATGCTGCTGAAGGGCAGCACGCTGTTGCCCAGCAGGAAACCCACCAGCAGCTCCAGCACGATCGCCGGCACAGCCCAACGCGCCAAGCGAGTGGCAGTAAGCCTGGCCAACAGGGCCCCCACCAGGAGCAACAGCAGGGTGCTGAGCAGGGAAGAACCCATTTATGTGCGGTGTGGGAGTGTCGCAATTAGGGCCCTAATCAGCCCGGCAAGATGACGCGATCGATCACATGCACCACGCCGTTATCGCAAACGATATCGGCATTGACAACCGTGGCGTTCTTGACCTCAAAGGGCTCGCTGCGGCGGATTGGAATCGGAGCCCCCTCCAAGCTCGGCCACTCGGCCTGGGCCACCAGGGCCTCGCGGGTGTAGGCACCAGCCAGCACGTGGTACATGAGGATTCGAGCCAACTGGGGTGGGTTGTCTACCAACGTTTGCACCGTGCCCGCAGGTAGTGCCGCAAAGGCATCGTCCAGCGGGGCAAACACCGTGAAGGGGCCCGGGCCCTCCAGGGCTTCGCCCAAACCTGCCGCTGAAACGGCAGCCAGGAGGGTGTTGAAGCAACCGGCTGCGGCAGCGGTTTCAAGAATCGAAGCCATGGCGTTTCTGCTAGCGGTAATCCTGGGTCTGAATGTCGGCAAGGCGCGCCTCGGGCCGCAGGAAGCGATCCATCTGGGCTTCAAAGAAGCGACGGTTGGCCTGCAGATGCTCGGGATCCGTGTCGTCGAGGGGATAGAGCAGGGCACAGCGCAGGGCCTGGATCACCGCCGAGGTCACGTTGTACATCGAGCGCTGAAAAGTGATGCCCAGCTGGATCAGTTGATCTTCTTCGCCGCGCTTGTGGGTCTTGTACATGTCCTGCAAATAGGGCGGCAGAAAATGCAGCATGTCCTGCATTAACAAGGTGGGGGGAATGCCAGCAGATCCAACCGGGAACACATCGGCGTAGAGAATGCCGTAGTGAAAATCAGCCTGATCGTCAGGCACCTGGCCCGCCTGGGCGTTGTAGCTCTTGGTGCCACGGAAAGGTGAGGTGCGATAAAAAACTGCTTCCACATAGGGAAGGGCCGCCTCATAGAGCCAGGTGAAGCCCTCACTTTTGGGAATGATCTCTATACATTCACCCCCGATATACACATGGTGATAGATCGGCCTGCCAGCCACTGCAAAGATGCCATTCACCAAAAAGTCCATGGCCTGGGGCACGGAGGTGAGCTTGCCCTCGTCGTAGAGGTCGCTCATCTCGAAAAACACCGGCGCCATCACCTCCCAGAACAAGCCAAGGTTGGCGTAGAAGGAGAGTTGCTTGACCTGCTCCATAAACATATCCGGGAACAGCTTATAGAGACCCAGCATCAACAAATTTCCGTTGAAGTAGGCCTTGATCGCCCGATCCGCATTAGCCCGATATGCCTCACCCTCCAGGTAGTCGTTGAAGCGACCGCCCATACCCTGGTGCCAGAACATGGCTTGCATGCAGGCCTCGGCAAATTCCATGTTCACCCGGTCGTGCCAGAGGTGATGCAGCAGCTTGGGCATAGCTCGGGTTTCACCCCGCTCCATGAAGGCCACTAGCTCCGGATGAGCCTTTTCACCGCCGCGCCAGATACGCAGCCTGGATTGATCACCGGCGTAGCTATTGGGGAGATCGAGATACTCCTGAGAAATAAAATACTTAAACGCGGGCAGAGGATTAAGAAATACTCGCTCAGCGATATACAAAAGATCGCGCCAATAGAAGTCCATTGGCACGGCGTAGGCCTTATAGATACCGATGATCTGCTGCAGGTTCTCGGGCGTATCGGGCAGCATTGATCCTCCCGCCTCAAGCCGGTGGATCACCTCTGCGTAGGGATGGGTTGAGGGAGGAATCAGGGGTGTGCGGACACCCGGGGGCAAAACGGTGGGTGTCATACGGGCAGTTGGGTGCGGAGGGCAAGGGCAGCGGTGGCGGTTTCACTCCAGCCGGTGAGGCCTAGGGGCCATAGGCCGGTGAGCAGCACCAGCAGGGTGAGCACAACGGCCGGTAGCCGCTCGACCAGGCTGGTGCCCTGCCAATCAGCTCGGGCGTTATCGAGCCGGCCAAACCCAACCCGGTTGAATAGCCGCACCGCGTAGACAGCAGTAAAACCAGAGGCCACCAGGCACACCAAAGTTGCCCTGGGGAAGACGGTCCAGCTGCCCTCAAACACCAGCAGTTCTGCAGGGAAGCCAGCCAGTCCAGGGATGCCAGCGGCGGCCATCAGGGCCAGCAGCAGCAAACTCATCGTGAAGGGCAGGCCCCTAATCGGGTTGAGCAAGCCTGAGAGCTCGGCAATAACGGTGGTGCCGGTCTTGCGCTGGATTAGCTCAACGCAGGCGAATAGCAGGGCCACTATTAAGCCGTGAGCAATCACCTGGGCCATCACTCCCTGCAGGCTCAAGGGCGTGGCTGCGGCCAGGGCCAACACCAGCAAGCCCATATGGCCAAGGGAGCTGTAGGCCATCAGGCGGCGCATATCTGTAGCTGCAACGGCATTGAGGGCTCCATACACGGCACTCACGGCACCGGCGGCAGCGATCCAGGGGGAGAAAGCGGTCCAGGCGTCGGGCAACAGGCCCACACCGAAGCGCAGCAGGCCGTAGGCACCAAGCTTGGAAACGGCCCCACCCAGCAACATCACCACCGGAGCAGGGGCCTGGCAGTAGCTGAACGGCTGCCAACCATGCAGCGGCACCACGGGCAACTTCAGGCCAAAAGCAAGCAGCAGCAGGGCCAGCACCCAGGCCTGGGCAGCTGGAGCTAGGGGCGTTGCCGCCAGGGCCTCAAAACTGAAGCTCACGGTGCTGCTCGCCGCGCCCTGCCCCAACCAGCCGAAGGCCAGCACCCCACCAAGCAGGCTGAGGCCAGAAACGGCGCCATAGATCAGGAAGCGGGTGGCAGCGCCTGCTCGTCGCTCCCCTCCCCAGATAGCCACTAGCAGCGTGGTGGGGATCAACACCAGCTCAAATGCCAGCACAAACAGCAAGGCATTGCGAGCGAGGAAGGCGCCCACCACCCCGAAGTTGGTGGCAAGCATTAAGGAGAAGTAGAGGCGCGAGCGGCCCTGATCGGCAGGAGAGGCCAACACCGCCATGGCAGTAAGCAGGGCGGTGAGCAGCACCAGGGGCAGGGAGATGCCATCAAGTCCGAGCTCCAGGGCAAGGCCCAGCCGCGGCAGCCAGGTAAGGCTGAGGTCGGCGGGGGGCTGCAGCCAGCAGTACACCCCAACCAAAAACTGGGCCAGGGCGGCCAGGGCCGCCAGGGAGCGCACCAGGGCGGGACGCCCCTCCGGCAATCGGGACAGCAGCAATCCCGCAACCCCGGGGATCAGCACTAGTAGCAGCAGCGGGGTAGGGGTCACGGCAGCAGGGGCAGGGGTGAGGGGGCGGGGCTGGCCAACAGCCAGGCCGCCATCAGCAGCACCCCCAGCACCAAGCTGAGGGCATAGGCCTGGGAGCGGCCGGAGGTAGTGAGGCTGAGCCGGCGGGCTCCAGCCATGGCGGCGGCCCCGGTGCCACCACTGAAACCATCCACCAGGCGGCTATCACTCCAGGCGCCAAAGCGGGCTAGAGCGAGCACCAGGGCCACCACGGTGCGGTGATAAAAGCGCTCGGTTTGCATGTCGTGGGCGAGCCACTCCTGCAGGCCGGAGAGGACCTGGGGCAACCGGGCCAGGCCGTGGGGCCGCAGGTAGAAGGCAGCGGAGAAGCCCCCTCCCACAAGGGTGGAGACCAGCAGAGGCCAGGCCAGCGGTCCCCAACCCGGCAGGGGCGTGAGGCTAAAAACGCCATTGCGCACCAGCAACTGGGGTAGGTGCAGCTCCAGGCCCATCAGCACGGTGGTAGGCAGCACCATCAACCACAACACCTCGGCGGAGCGCTGGGTGAAGGGGGTGGGGCGACCACCCCAGATTTGGCCAAATACACGAATCAGCCCTGCGCTGATCAGGCCATTGGTGAGCAGCACCAGCCCACCCAATAGCCAGGGGTGGCCGCTGGCCGCGGTGAGAGCCAGCAGCTCGCGCAAGGCGGCAAAGCTGGCGAAGGGGGGCAGGCCCATCAGGCCAGCGGCCCCGGTGAGGAAGGCCAGGCCCATCAGCGGCCGCCGGCTCCAGAGCCCACCGAGCTGGGTGAGGTCCTGGGTCACGTTGCTGATCACGATCGTGCCAATGGCCATGAGGATCAGGGCCATTGGCAGCGGGTAGACCAGCAGCAGGTGATCGGCCACCGCTGTACCCCCCAAACCCACCGCCACAAACAGCAAGCCAAGCCAGCTGCTCACCAGAAAGGAGAGGGCTCGCTTGACATCCACCTGAGCCAGGGCAATCAGCGAGGCCACCACCGCCGTGGTGCCGCCAACGGCAACCAGCACGGCCTGCACTACTGGGCTGAGTTCGATCAGGGGCTCCAGGCGCAGCAGCACCCAGGCGCCACCAACCACCACTACCGAGTTGCGCAGCACGGTGGAGGGCAGGGGGCTCTCCATGGCCTCATCGAGCCAAAGGTGCAAAGGGATCTGGGCGCACTTGCCCATGGGGCCAGCGATCAGGGCCAGCAGGATCAAGGTGAATCCGGCCGGCAGGGGTTGGCCGTTGTTGGTGAGATCGGCGGCCCAGCCCTGCAGGCCATGAAAATTCCAAGTGCCGCTCACCGGCAGCAGGGCAATTACCCCCGCTAGCAAAATCAGGTCGCCGATGCGCTTGGTCAGAAAGGCGTCGCGAGCCCCCTTCACCACCAGGGGTTGGTTGTACCAGGTGGCCACGATCAGGTAGGTGCCCAGGGTGAGCAGCTCGAGAATTACGTAGCTGAAAAACACCGAATCTGTGAGTACCAGACCACACAGGCCCGCCTCAAAGAAGCTCAGGCTGCCAAAGAAGCGGGGCCAACCCCAGTCCATTTCCATGTAGCCGATGGCGTAGATCTGAACCAGCAGGTGCAAGCCGGTGATCACGGTCATGGCGATCAGCACTGGCTCGGTCACCAGCCCGTCGAAGCCCACCCGCAGCCCTGCTGTCTCAAGCCAGGTCCAGCTGAAGCTCACCGGCCGGTAGAGCGCTTGAGCCCCCGCTGCGGCATTGGTGTGCAAGGCCGTAAGCGCAAGCAAACTGTGGCTGAAGGCCACGGCCACCATGGCCAAGTTGAGGTAGCCGCAGGGGCGCGGACCCGTGCGGGAGATCAACCCCGGCGACCAGGCCAGCGACAACAGGGCCGCCAGCAGTGGATAAAAGGGAACCAGCCAAGCAGTTTGAAGCAGAACAACGGTCATTATGTCAACCAGGCAATAGAAATCTCAATAGTTCAGACATGCGAAATAGGGCGACTATGCCTTTGGATCGGTAACGATAGAAACAGTTCAATCGACTTGGGGCGGCAATGGTAGGGCATAAATAAACGGTGCTAATAGAGATGCTTATCAAGCGTCGAGATCGTCTGGAGTCCCTCTCGGCTCCATACTCTTCCACTCCGTAAAAACTATGGCCTGCCCAAAATGCGGCTGCCGCCTATTCACCAAGGTGGGGCGCTCTAAGACGATGCTGATCTGCAGCGATTGCAGTTACCCGCGCGAACCATCCTTTGAGCAGCAAACCTTCCAGTGGCGCCAGCTGTTCACGTTAATGCTTGTGTTGATGGGTGCTGGAGTTGCTGTGTATCCCACCGTGGTTTTAGACATTGTCAATTCCATGTCCACACCATTAACTAATAGATCTCAAATAGAAAAGACCAACTAACCCGGTCCACCCGTCTCTTGGCCCTCACTGCCAGCGGCCCGGCGACGCAGCTGCCACGCCCGTAGCAGCACCAGCACTCCGCAGACAAGTGCAACCTCCAACACCAGTTTGATCCCACCGGCCCAGGGCGCCAGCAGCCCCTCCACCTGGCGGTAGGCCTGGCCCATCGCCAGGCCAGCCAGGGTGAGCAGCATGGTCCAGATCAGGCTGCCGGCAGTGGTCCATACCAGAAACCTCCCCTGGGGCATCTGTTCAATACCGGCCGGCACGGATACCAGGGTGCGCACGCCTGGGATCAAACGTCCCCAGAAAACCACCGCCGAGCCGTGGCGGTTAAACCAACTGCGGCTTCTGGCTAGATCATCTGGCTGAATGCCCAGCCAGCGGCCACGGCAAGCAAGCCACCCAGCAATCCGCTCCTCGTTTATCCAGCGACCAATGCCATACCAAAACCAGGCACCCAGCACGGTGCCCACCAGTCCGGCCAGCACCGTGGGGAGAAATTGCAGCCGGCCCGCGTACACCAAATAACCCGCGTAGGGCATCACCACTTCCGATGGAATCGGTGGGATGAGATTTTCCAGGAGCATCACCAGGGCTACGGCTCCGTAGCCGAGCATGGGGTTGGTGTCCACCGCGGCGCTGATCAGGTCTGGCAGCCCGTCGATCAACTGCTGAATCAAAGGGGAAATCCCGGCACAGGACTGTGATTAGGGTAGGCATCTCCAACGCAACATCAGCCTGACCAGCACACCCTGGAACGCTCTTAAGACGTGGCGCCAGCGCCTCACGGTGCCCCAATTCACGCTGGTCACCGGCGCCCTAGTGATCGCCATCGGCACATTGGTGCTGGCCAGCCCGCTCTGCTCCACCGATGACGTGGGTCTATGGCAAGCACTATTCACCGTGACCTCCGCTATCACGGTAACTGGCCTTTCGATCATCGATGTGAGCCGCGATCTCACGGCCTTCGGCCAGCTAACGCTGGCTGGTTTGATCATCACCGGCGGCCTTGGCCTAATGGCGATCACCACCTTCTTGCAGGGTTTCGTGCAGGGACATTCGGGTCTGCGCCACAGGCTGGATAGGGGCCGCGCCCTCGACGAGTTTGGGGTGGGGGGCATCGGCCCCACTTTTAACAGCATCCTGATCACCGGCTTCTGTGTGATGGGGCTCGGCACGGTGGTGCTTTACGGCTTCGGCTTCACCGACATCGCCAACCCGCTTGAGCGCTTCTGGGCTTCCCTTTTCCACTGCATCAGCGCCTACAACAACGCCGGCTTCGGCCTCTGGGGCGACAATCTGGTGCGCTACCGGGACAACCCGGTGGTGAATGGGGTGATCGCCTCGATGATCGTGGTAGGCGGCATCGGCTGGCGGGTAATCAACGATCTGTGGAGCAACCGCTCCCGGCTGCAACGGCTGCGCCGCCTCAGCCTCCACACCCGGCTGGTGCTGCGCAGCACAGCCTTGTTAATTGTATTTGGGGGCCTTGGCCTGCTATTCACCGAACAATTCGCCGCCGGTGGCGTAATCGAGAATCTGCAGTGGTGGCAGCGAATCCAGGTAACCCTGTTTCAGTCAATCACGGCCCGCACGGCGGGCTTCAACACCGTTCCCCTGTCGATTCAGACCTTTTCCGATGCCGGGCTGCTGCTGCTGATCGTGCTGATGTTCATTGGTGCCAGCCCGGGCGGCACCGGCGGCGGCATCAAGACCACCACCTTTGCCACCTTGATGGGAGCCACCCGCTCCACCCTGCAGGGGCGCGAGGAGGTAGTGATCCACCAGCGCCAGATCCCAGACACGGTGGTACTGCGGGCAGTGGGGGTGACCCTGGCCTCAGCCATTTTTGTGATCCTGATGGCTCTGCTGTTGGGATTGGGACCAACCACCTCCGGAGAATCCACCCGCACCAGCTTCAACTTCCTCGAGAAGCTGTTTACCTGCATGTCTGCCTTCGGCACCGTGGGCCTTGACCTAGGTGTTACAGCCCAACTAAACCGCTGGGGCCAGCTGGTGCTGATGGTAGGGATGTTTGTAGGCAGACTGGGCATCCTGCTACTGCTCTCGGCGATCTACGGCAGCAGGCCCCAACCCCGCGTGGGTTATCCCCGCGAAGAGATTTACATCTGAAATTCTTCTCATGACAAATTGGTGGCATTGGAATCCATCTGAAGGCGCCACTAAAGGCGGCTTTGCAGTAATTGGTGTGGGGCGCTTCGGCTCGGCCGTGTGTAGCGAATTGATCAAGGCCGGGGCAGAGGTGTTGGCCATCGACGCCAGCCAGCGGGCCATAGATGAGCTACGTCAAATCGACCCCGCCATCGAGGCGCGGGTGGTGGACTGCACCGATGAAGAAGCCCTGCGGGCCGCCGGGGTACTTGACATGACCACCGTGGTGGTGGCGATGAGCGAGCCGATTGAGGCCAGCGTCACGGCCACCTTGATTGTCAAAGACAGCCCCGGCAGCCAGGTAAAACAGGTCATCGCTCGGGCCACCAGTGATCTGCACATGAAAATGCTGCAGCGGGTGGGCGCCGATCGGGTGGTTTTTCCCTCAAAAATGCAGGGTCACCGCCTAGGCATGGAATTGGTGCGGCCCAATCTGCTGGAGCGGCTGCGCCTCGACGACCGCAACAGCATCGAGGAGATCCGCGTGCCCAAAGCCTTCATCGGCCAGTCATTGCGCGAGCTCAATTTGCGTAAGAACTTCAACGTGAGCGTGCTGGCCGCTGGGCCTGACAACCGGCTCACGGTTAATCCCCCCGCCTCCCATGTGCTCCAAGCGGGCGAACTGCTGGTGGTAATGGGCGCCAGTGAAGCTCTGGCCAAACTACCCGGCAGCTGAGGCGAGTGGTCGCGGGCCCACACCAGTCACCACTTAAAACTCCTATCTCGATCAAAAAACCGTGGTTTAAGATCTAGTTGCCCCAGGAACAGTTGTGACCGAGCTTCTGCAGGCCTCACTCCAGCCCGGGGCCCTAATCACCCTGGCGGTGCTGGTCCTCTCCATCGTGCTGTTCGTGTGGGGCGTGATCGCGCCGGAGGTCACGGGTCTGCTGGCGGTAGGGCTGCTGATGGCCACTGGGGTGCTCAAACCAGGGGAAGCATTGGCAGGCTTCGGCAGCCCGGCCCTACTCACGGTGATGGCCCTGTTCGCCTTGTCGGCGGGCTTGTTTCGTTCGGGCGCCCTCGACCGTCTGCGTGGTCTGATCGGCTCCGATGCGGTGCGCAGCCCCAGGCGCATGATCGTGTTGTTATCAGCTGTGGTGGGGCCCGTATCGGCGTTTGTACCCAACACCCCAATCGTCGCCTCCCTACTGCCGGTGGTGGAGGGCTGGTGCCACCGCCGCCACATCTCTCCCTCCAAGGTGCTGCTGCCCCTTTCGTTTGCCACGGTGCTGGGCGGCACCCTCACCCTGCTGGGCAGCTCGGTAAATCTGCTGGCCAGCGAAGTGAGCGAAAAGCTCGGCTACGGCGCCTTCGGCCTGTTCAGCTTCACAAAAATCGGCATCGGCGTCTGGCTCGTGGGCAGCCTGGTGATGGCCCTGCTATCAGATCGCTTGCTGCCAGATCGTGGCAGCAACGATGACGACCTTGCCCGCGATCTAACCAGCAGCGGCTATCTCACCGAAGTGATGATTCCGGCCAGCTCGGAGTTAACAGGTCAGTCGTTGCATGGCAGCCGCCTGCAGCGACGCTTCGATGTCGATGTGCTCGAGCTGCACCGAGGCCCGGAACGCTTCACCCCACCCCTAGCCGACCGCCCCCTGCAGCAGGGCGACCGACTACTACTTCGCTGCACCCGGGCCGATCTACTGCGCCTGCAGCAGGAGCACATGGTGGTGCTTGCGCCCACCCCCGAAAGCCCCGACAGCGCAGACACCCTTTCAGGCAGCCAGCGCATAGTGGAGGTGCTGCTACCTTCCGGATCGAGCCTGGCTGGCGGCTGCCTGCGCGACCTGCGCTTCCGCCAGCGCTACAACGCCACAGTGCTAGCCCTGCGCCGTGGCAACGCCGTGCTTAGGGAGCGGCTGGGCAAGGCAGTGCTGCGCGAGGGCGATGTGCTGTTGCTGCAGGGACCCAAGGACGCCATTCGCGGTCTTCAGGCCAACAACGATCTGGTGGTGCTGGAGCAGCTTGAAGATGACCTACCAACTGTGAGCCGCAAGCGCCTGGCCCTGGGCATAGCCGTGCTGGCAATCCTGCTGCCGAGTTTGGGGCTAATTCCACTTGTGGCCTCGGTACTGCTTGGCACCGTGGCGATGGTTGCTACAGGCTGCCTGCGCAGCGGCGAGCTACAGCGCTCAATCCGGCTAGATGTAATCCTGCTGCTGGGATCCTTGGGCAGCTTCAGTGTGGCCCTTGAGAAAACAGGCCTGGCCGAAGCCATGGCCAAGGGACTGCTCAGCGGCCTTAATGACTGGCCGATCTACTGGGCCCTCGCGGCCGTGTTCTTGTTCACTACCCTGCTAACCGAGGTGATGAGCAATGCCGCCACAGTTGCCATGCTGATTCCAATCGCCGGCAAACTGGCTGTAGGCCTTGGCATTACACCGATGGCGCTGATCTTCACCGTGATGTTTGGGGCCAGCCAGAGCTTTTTAAGCCCGGTTGGCTATCAAACAAACCTAATGGTGTTTGGCCCCGGCCGCTACCGATTTTTAGATGTGGCCCGCTACGGCTTCCCCCTCACCGTAGTGATGACCCTGCTGGTTCCCCTGCTGATCTGCCGCCAATTTGGTATCTAAGCGCAACTAAATCAAACACTTATTTCAGCAATTACGAGCTGGGGCATGGGAGTTGTCATAAAAGAAGGAGTAGTTGGGGTTGAGTACTTAGGGAGAACTCAGCTGATCTGACTAAGGAATTGCTTGCTGCGCTCATGCTGCGGGTTAGTGAAAAACTGCTGCGGCGGCGCCACCTCCACCACCTCGCCATCAGCCATAAGAACGACCCGGCTGGCCACCTGGCGCGCAAAGCGCACCTCATGGCTCACCACCACCATGGTCATGCCGTCGCGGGCCAGCTCCTGCATCACGGCCAGCACCTCCTGCACCATCTCGGGATCTAGGGCGCTGGTGGGCTCGTCAAACAACATTATGCGGGGCTCCATGCAAAGCGAGCGAGCAATTGCCACGCGCTGCTGCTGGCCGCCAGAGAGCTGGCCTGGAAATTTGTGGGCCTGCTCGGCGATCCCAACCCGCTCCAACAACTCCAGGGCCTGGCGCTCCACCTCCGCTTTAGGGCGTTTGCGGACTTTCACCGGCGCCAGGGTGAGGTTGTCGAGCACCGAGAGGTGGGGAAACAAATTGAACTGCTGAAACACCATGCCCACCTCCCGGCGGATCGCATCGATGCGGCGCAAATCATCGCTGATCTCAATGCCATCCACCACGATTGAGCCCTTCTGAAAATCTTCCAGGGCATTAAAGGTGCGCAGAAAAGTGCTCTTACCAGAGCCCGAGGGGCCCATGATCACCACAACCTCACCTTGGTGGACGCATAGGTCAACACCACGCAGGGCATGAAAGCCGTTGGGATACCACTTCTCGACCCCACGGGCCTCGATCATTAGGGCGGGTGAGCTGGTGGTCATGCCTGGGGCGCGGAGGGGGAATGGGGATTAAGGCGAGTTTCTAAGGCGCGACTGCCCAGCCCAAGGGCCGCGCAACAACTCCAAAACAAAATGGCGAGCACAAAATAAACCTCCGCGCTCTTACCAAGAAACATCGGGTTGGCCATCACCGTACGGGCGGTGCCGAGTAGGTCAAGCAGGCCGATCAAGGAGAGCAAGGTGGTGTCTTGCAGCAGGGAGATGAATTGGCCCACCGTGGCTGGCAAAGCAACTCGAATGGCCTGGGGCAGCACCACATGCACCAGAGCCATAGGCACCGGCAGTCCCAGGGAGCGGGCCGCCTCCATCTGACCCGCAGGCACTGCTACCAAACCTGATCGCACCGCCTCAGCCACATAGGCGGCAGCGAAGAAGGTGAGCACCCAGGCAGCCCGCCAGACCCGATCGGGAGTTAAACCGCCTGGCAGCAGGAAGCCCAGGATGTTTTGGCCCAGAAACAACAAGGTGATCAGCGGTGCTCCGCGGATGAACTCGATGTAGATCACCGAGCCCCAGCGCAGCAGTGGCAGCTCGCTGCGGCGGCCAAGGGCCAGCAGCACTCCCAGGGGAAAGCACAGCAGGATGGCAAAGGTGGCCATCAACACCGTGAGCAGCAAACCACCCCACTCGGAAGGTGGCACCTGCACCAGCCCCAGGCCGCCACTAATGAGCACCATGCCCACCAGGTAAAGCAGGGGCCACAGCAGGGGAATCAGCCGGCGGCAAGCTTGGGGAATGGCTGGGCCGTAGCGACCGGCGGCCCAGCGAGCGAGAAGCATTAGGCCTGCGATCCCCCACCAGCGCACCTGGATGGCAAGGGTTAGGTTGAGGGCCAAGGGACGCCAGAGGGCGAGCAGCACCAGGATTGCGGCGGCCCAGCGGTCATTGCGGGGCCAAAGAGCACGAACAGCGCCGGAGCCGGGAAAAGCCCTCAGCAAACCCCAACTCAACCCGGTGGCCAGGGCCAGCAAGCTAGTGAGCAGCCATAGGCGCCACTGCTGCTCAATTGGGTAGCGACCAACCGCAAAAAGGGTGCTGTTGGCACTGAGCACGGCCCATTGGGCCTGGAATAGCGCCCAGCGGAAAAAGCCCAAGCCCGCTGCCAGCAGGGCTGCCAGCAAGGCGATCGAAATCAGACCATCGAGTCGGCTGCCAAAGAGCTCCTTTTGCAATCTGCGCAAGGGAGTCGCTCGCACCACCAGAGGGGCTGTACTTGCCATTTCAGCGTTCTCTCAGCTGCACAAGGCCATTGAGCCCGTTCATCAGGGCTGAGATCACCAAGTCGATCACCAGATAGGAGCCCAGCAGGATCAGCATCACCTCCACGGCCCGGCCGGTCTGGTTGAGGGTGGTTTCCGAAACTGAATAGAGATCGGTGAAGCCGCAGGCCACTGCCAGTGAGGAATTCTTGGCCAGGGAGATGTACTGGCTGTTGAGACCGGGCACAATCACGCGGAAGGCTTGGGGCAAAACTATCCGCCGCAGGGTAAGCAGGGGCGAAAAGCCGAGCGAGGTGGCTGCCTCCCACTGCCCCCTAGGCACAGAGGCAACACCGCCGCGCACCACCTCGGCGATAAAGGCAGCGGTATAAACCACCAGCCCGGTGAGCAGAGCCCCAAATTCAACGGTGAAGCGCAGGGGGGCCTGCCAAACGCCATCTACCAGTTCGGGGGAGCCTAGAAAAAGTCCTGATTTAGCGAGCACTATCCCCGGCAGCTGCAGAGCGTCGCGGCCATTCGGCAAGGCAAGAAACACCACGAAATACCAGAAGATCAATTGCAGCAGCAGGGGGATATTGCGAATCACCTCCACGTACACCCGAGCCAGTTTCCGAAGAAGGCCATTGCTACTGAAAGAAGCAGTGCCGATAAGGGTGCCGAGCACAGTCGCCCCCACCAAGCCAGCGATCACCACCCGTAGGGTGTTGACCAAGCCCGCAAGCATGGCCCGCCAGTAGGGAAGGCTGGCATCAAACGGCAGGATTGTTTCTGCCAGATCAAATCCCGCTGGTTGCCCCAGCCAGCTCCAGCTGAGCAGCAGGCCCCGGGCGGTGAGGTTGAGCAACAGATTGGTGAGCAGAAATGCCACCACCACCCCAATTACCAGAGCCACCGCGCCCTGGACAAGCCAGGGCAGGTAGCGGCGGTTGCGCCACCAGGGGGGGATTTGAGAGCGGCTGGTCATGGCAGCGTGCCGGCGCTAATGGACCTCACAGGAAGGGCGGTGAATACATCAGGCCGCCTTGGCGCCATTGCTGATTCATACCTCGCTCCAGCTTGAGGGGTGAACCCGTTCCCACATTGCGCTCGAACACCTCGCCGTAGTTACCCACAGCCTTGACGATCCGAACCACGAAATCGGCAGGCAGGCCAAGCTGCTTGCCAAGGTCGCCCTCAACTCCAAAAAAGCGACGAAGCTGGGCGAGGTTTTTGTTTGCCTTGGCCTCTGCCACCTTTGCATCGATGTTGGCGGCAGTGATGCCCAATTCCTCGGCCTGGATAAGGCTGTAGACCACCCAGCGCACGGCATCGGCCCAGGCCGGATCGGCGTTGATGGTGGCGGGGTTGAGGGGCTCCTTGCTCAACATATCGGGGAGCAGGAGGTGCTCGGCGGGGTTGGGGAAGCCGGTTCGCTTGGCGGCCAGCTGGGAGCGATCAGAGGTGACCGCCACGCAACGACCCTGCAGATAGGCCGCAAAGGTCTGATCCCCAGACTGGAATTTCAGCGGCGTGTAGGTGGCATTGAGCTCCCGCATCCGGTCGGCCAGGTTGAGCTCTGTGGAGGTTCCGGTCTCCACACAGATCGGCTTACCGGCGACTTCTTTGAGGGATTTGATACCGCTGCTGGCGGGCACCATCACGGCCTGGCCGTCAAAGAAGGTGGTGGGGGCAAAGGCGAGCGCATTGCCGCCAGGAGCATCGCGGCTGAGGGTCATGGTGGTGTTGCGGGAAAGCAGGTCAACTTCACCGCTGCCCAGGGCTGCAAAGCGCTCGGTGGAGCTGAGGTCTCGGAAGGTCAGCTTGGCGGGATCCGATAAAATTGCCGCCGCTGTTGCCTTACAAATATCTACGTCCAGGCCGCTATAGCTGCCGTCAGCTCCCACAAAACTGAAACCCGGCAGCTTGCCGTCCACACCACAGATCAAGCTGCCCCGGGCCTTAATGGCAGCCATTTTCTGGCTTTGAACTCCACCTCCGTCACCTGCACAACCAGTCAGAAGCAAGGCCCCCAAAAGTGATCCGGCAGAAAAGGCCTTTCTAAGCAGGGCCATAAGAAGATTTGACTTGCGGGACTATGACATCGAATTTACTGGTCATTCGGTCAGCAAATTTGAGGCCGGCTCAAAAGCTCATGCAAAGCGATCCCGGCGCCAGCGCAGGGTTTGCCATACGAGAAATACAAACACCAGCGGCAGGATGGCTACAAGGGCCACAAACCTGAACTCATCAACTGCTGATGTGACCGTATTCGTCAGCACCTGCTCCAGCAGATACAAGCCGTAGAGACCTACCAAGATCCCCCCTTCGAGGCGGCTGATCACGCCATGGGTCCAGAAAATCGGCAAGCAAGCCAGGGTTGTGAGCACCATGACTGGAAAATCACGGCTCACCATCACCGGATCAACCGCCAGGCCCTGGCCACCGGAAGCTAAGCCGCAAACCCCAAGTATCAACAACTGGTTGAGCAGGTTGCTTCCTACCACGTTACCGATTGCCAGGTCTGCCTTGCCGCGGTAAGCAGCCACAAGTGATGTAACCAATTCCGGCATCGAGGTTCCCGCAGACACGATCGTGAGGCCAATGACTGTTTGGCTGACGCCCAAGCCCACGGCCGCTGCGGTGGCCCCCTTCACAAGAATTTGTGATCCCACTACGAGCAGCACAAGCCCGGCCGCCAATTTGGCCACGGCTACCGGCGGTGTGGCCCGATCGTTTTCGTCAATATCCTCTGCCTCATCAGGATTCTCACCGGCAGTACGCATCTCCCAGACGATGTTGATCACCAAGCCGACCAGCAAGGCCAGCCCGGCCTGCCAGGTGAGCCGGCCGCCGGAGGCCATGCCCCACACCGCCACCGACACACCAAGCAGTAAAGGAACGTCACGGCGTACCAGTCGGCTCTTGACCCGCAGCGGCACCACTAGGGCACTGAGACCAAGCACCACCAACACGTTGAAAATATTGCTACCAACGATGTTGCTGACGGCAATATCGTCGCCGCCTTGAATCGTGGAGATCAAGCTCACGAATAGCTCTGGCGCGCTGGTGCCGAGAGACACCACCGTTAGCCCGATCACGATTTGGGGTATGCCAAACAACAGGGCCACAGCCGTGGACCCACCCACAAACAGCTCGCCGCCACCGAACAGCAGCAGGATGCCAACGATGATTTCGATGGCGCTGGGCAAAAGGGGCATCTGTTAAGGGCTGCCAAAGAATCGATATTGGGATTCTGTACGGTCGCCCGCCGACAGGGGTTAACCCCGAGCGATGGGCCTACGCTTTACTTAAATTTTGGGCAGACATTCCCAGTGATTGATCCGGACGCCACAATCGCCTCAGCTGCATCGGGCCAGTCTGACGAGCTCGAAAGTCTCTTTACCTTTCTGGGCCAGATTCAGCAGGATGGTTCCCTGCGCGACCTGCTCAACGAAGTAATCACCGCTCCAGATGTGGTGTCCATAGCTGCAGATAAAGGCTTCAGCTTCCAGACATCCACATTGCTGGGCCTGTTCGAGCGCTGCAATGAAGCAGCTGTTGCGCGCCAGGGGCTGATGGACGAAAAGTTGATTCGCGTATTTCTGCAGCGGCAGCGCCTGCAGGCCCCATGACGGCAGCCAAGCTCCAGCAGCAGAACTTGTAAGTGAAGCTGTATGTGCCCGGGGGTGAGCATCAAGAACTGCTGTTCAACACCTCAGACACCCCTTGAGATGGGGTCAGCAACTTTGCGGCCCTACTTAGCGCTGGCCGAGCAACTCCTCCCAAGTAAGCGGTTGGGAGGTGGGACGCCCTTGGGGACGGGAGTGAAGCGGGCAGCTGGGGTAGCTGACGCGGCTGGAGCGGGAAGTGGTCATGGAAACAAAAAACATGGAAAATTGAATCGATATGGATCCCGCACCGAAGGATTGCCATTTCCCTGGAGGGAATTCACAAGGAGCGATCGCTAAGCAGAACAATCAAACTGGACTGAGCTGACTTGGCCGACAGATCTGAGTTGGCAGATTGGTCGGCAATCCCCAGGAAGCACAGGGGATGCATGGTGCTGGTTCTGGCGTGCGCGGACTCTTAAGCCTGCCGGCTTCTGCCAGACCCAACAACCATACCCCAAAAGCAGGGACCTTCCAGCCAGGAAATTTAAATGGTGAGTTTGAGCAACAAATAAGCAAAAAGCCAATGGGGGCAGGGGGACTTGAACCCCCACAACGTCGCCGTCTGCGGATTTTAAGTCCGCTGCGTCTACCAATTCCGCCATGCCCCCGGCTCGAGCATCCTAAATTGCCTTGAACACGAAGGTCTGCTGTGCAGCTTCCCGGGTTTCTCCAATCCGTTTCGCCAGACCTGCTTCTGGTGCTCGTGGCGTACGCCCTGATCGGGGGTGCCTATCTGGTGGCGGTGCCCCTACTGCTTTACGCCTGGATGATCAAGCGTTGGACGGTGATGGGCAAGCTCGAGCGCTTAGGGGTTTACGGATTGGTGTTTCTGTTTTTCCCTGGCCTGATTTTGTTTGCTCCCTTCATCAACCTGCGCATGGCGGGCCAGGGCAACGTGCTCTCATGACCAACGGTCGGGCCCTGCTGCTGGCTTTAGGGGTATTTGGCTTGGGGGGCGGTGGTTATGGGCTTTTTAAGGCCGGGGGCTTTGAGGGCTTTTCTGCTGGTATAGCCGCCTCTGCCCTGCTGATGGTGCTGGTGCTCGCCTGGACGGGCAGCTACCTATTTCGGGTGGTCACAGGCAAAATGACTTTTATCCAGCAGCGGCGCCAATACCGCGAGGCCTACGACGCCTTCACCACTGAAGCTCTGCAGCGCAAGTTTGACGCCCTTAGCCCTGAAGAGCAGGAGCGACTACTACGCGAAACGGGCCAGCTGCCAGAAGCTCCCCAGGGCGAGGCATAGGCTCACTGGCCGAAGCCCCTCTCGCTGCTGTGTCTGCCGCCCCTACCCAAATCCAGCAGCGTTTTAGCTCCCTACGCCAACGGGGGCGATGTGCCCTGATGCCGTTTTTGATGGCGGGCGATCCGGATCTGGCCCACACCCGCGCAACTCTGCTGGCCCTGCAGGCCAATGGCGCCGATCTGGTAGAGCTCGGCATTCCCTACAGCGACCCCCTCGCCGACGGGCCGGTGATCCAGGCCGCTGCCAGTCGAGCCCTGAAGGCTCGCACCACCCCAGCCGGGGTGCTGGAGATGCTCAGCTCCCTCAAGGGTGAACTGACCATGCCCGTGGTGCTGTTCACCTACAGCAACCCCTTGCTAAACCGCGGCATGGAGGCCTTCTGTGCCGCCGCCGCCGCCGCCGGTGCCGCCGGCTTGGTGGTGCCCGACCTACCCCTTGAAGAGGCCGAGAAACTCTCAGCAATCGCAGCAGCTGCTGGCCTCGATTTGGTGCTGCTGGTGGCCCCCACCACTCCAGCCGAGCGCATGGGGAGAATCCATCAGGCCAGCCGCGGCTTTACTTATCTGGTGAGCGTCACCGGCGTAACCGGGGTGCGCGCAAACCTTGAGTCCCGGGTGGGCGATCTGGTGGGCCAGCTCAAGACCCTGGGAGATACGCCAATCGCCGTGGGCTTTGGCATTTCCAGCCCTGAGCAAGCACGCCAGGTGCGCGATTGGGGCGCTGATGGAGCAATTGTGGGCAGTGCCCTAGTAAAAATGATGGCGGCCGCCCACGGCCCGCAGGACAGCGTTGCCGCCGCGGCCGGACGCTTCTGCGCCGAGTTGCGCGCGGGCCTCGACGCTTAAGCCCAAATCAGTCTGCAGCGATTTCCCCGCATGCTGTTTTCCCCCGCCTGCGAGCGCAACAAAGGGCCGATCCTGGCTGTTCTTAAAGAGTGGCTGCCGGCCCAGGCCCTGGTGCTGGAGATCGGCTCAGGCAGTGGCCAGCACGCAGCTTTCTTCTGCCAGCAGATCGCAGGCCTCACCTGGCAGACCAGTGAACGCCAAGAGAGCCTCATGGATCTGCAGGCCCAGTTGGAGGCCCTGAGCCCCACGCTGCCACCCGCCATCGCCCTGGATGTCACGGACGCTGGGCAGTGGCCACGCCAGGGCTTCGATGCTGTTTTCAGCGCCAACACCTGCCACATCATGTCGGCAACGGTCATACCGCATTTACTAGCCGGAGCCTCGCGGGTGTTGCGGCCGAGCGGGCTGCTACTGCTCTACGGCCCCTTCCACGACGGCGGTGTACACACTGCCGCCAGCAACGCCGCCTTCGACCAGCACCTGCGCAGCCTCGATCCAGCCATGGGGGTGCGTGATGCCAGTGAGCTGGTGCAGCAAGCCCAAAACCTCGGCCTCGAGCGTCTAGCCGATCTGCCCCTGCCAGCCAACAATCGAATGCTGGTGCTAGAGCGTCGATGAGCGAGGCAGTCCATTTATTCGGCGCGGTGGCTTCGGCCTACGCCCGCCACCGAATCACCTACCCCACTGCCTTCTTCGAGCTCTTCCTGGGCCAGCTGGTCAGCAACCCCCTGGTGTGGGACTGCGGCTGCGGCAGCGGCCAGGCCGCAATCGACCTAGACACCGCCGGTGCCCGGGTGATTGCCACAGACGCCAGTGCAGCCCAGCTCGCAGCCGCCCGCCCCCACCCCCAGATCAGCTACCAGCTCGCTGAGGCATGCAGCAGTGGCCTGGACAGCGCCAGCGTCGACGGGGTGCTGGTGGCGGCCGCAGTGCACTGGTTTGCCGGCGATGCTTTCAACACCGAAATGCGGCGGGTGTGCAAATCGGGGGCTGTGGTGGCCTGGATTGGCTATCTGCCGTTGCGCTTGGCGGATCCACGGCTCCAGTCATCACTAGATGAGTTCCACAGCGTCACCCTGGGCCCCTGGTGGCCCGCCGAGCGCCGCTGGGTGGAGCAGAGCTACGCCGGTTTGGCCTTCCCAGCTGAGGAGTGGCCGTTTCCTACGGGGCTGTGGATCGAACGCCACTGGACCCTGACCGAACTGATCGCCCATATCGGCACCTGGTCGGCGGTGCAGCGCAGCCGAGAGGCCGGCAGCGATCCAGTCCCCAACCTTCTGGCTGAGCTGGAGTCCCTATGGCCCGAGCTGGGTCAAGCCGCGTTGTTGGTGCGCTGGCCCTTCATGGGTCGCTGGGGCCAGCTGTAGCCAGCAGGCAGCGCAGGCCGCTGAAAAGCCGATCAAGGGCCTCAGCCAGATCCGCAGCGTCGAGCAGGCCGTAGCTGAGCCGCAACACAGGCCCTGCGTCGCTGGAATCCAGCCCGAAGCTGCCGCCGCTCAGGGTCGCCACCCGGTGCTCGAGCACCAGCCGCCGCATCAGCGTGTCCGCAGCGAAGGGCAACGGTGCTGCAACTTGCAGCAGGGCGTAGAAGGCCCCATCGGGCTGGGCCAGCAAGCACACCGGCATGCCCTGGGCCTGCTGCGCTGCCACGGCAGCCAGCAGCTGCAGGCGCAGCTCCGCTAGGGCTGCGATCCGGGGTGCGCACCAGGCCGGCCCGGCAGCTAGAGCGGCCCGGGCGGCGTGCTGGGTGAGTCGGGGCGGACAGATCAGCACCGTGTCCTGCACCTTCAGCAATGCGGGCAGCAGCGCCTGAGGTACGGCCATGTAGCCCAACCGCCAGCCGGCCAGGCCATAGGCCTTAGACAGCGAATGCAGCGACACAGTGTGGTCGGCGCTGCCGGGCAGGGAACCGGCGCTCCAGTGGGGCACCTCGCCGTAAACGAATTGCTCGTAGGCCTCATCGCTGATGTGAAACAGGCCGTGCAACGCACAGAGCTGGTTGATCGCCGCCAATACCTGGGCCGGAATCACCACGCCGCTGGGGTTATTTGGCGACACGGTGACGATGGCCCGGGTGCGCGGGGTGATTGCCGCCGCCAGCCGCTCGGGATCGGGTATCAGGCCGGCCTGCACAGGTACCGGCACCGCACCGGCCAGCTGCACCGCCATCACGTGGTTGAAATAAAAGGGCACAGGCAGGATGACCTCGCTGGGTTCCCCGGGGGGACCCGCTGCGATCACTTGAGCCACCGCGTTGAAAGCCATATTGCTGCCGGCTGTGACCAGCAGCTCAGCCCCTGTGAGATCGAGGTCGTTTTGGTTGGTGAGCTTGGCGGTGATCACCGCCAGCAGCTCTGGATCACCCTGGAGTAGCCCATAACGGTGCAGGGCTGGCCCCCGGTGACTAGGGCCTCGGCCACGGCGAGAGCTACGCCCGGTGGCGGATCCCAGCCCACCATGCCCTGGGCCAGCGACAGGGTGCCTGGGGTCTGGTGCACCAGGGCAGCCAGCTCAGGAAGGATTGGGCTGAGCACCTTCGCCAACCGCTGGCTTGGGCCAGGTAGCGGGTAAGCGGCATCGCTCACAACCCTAAAAATCAAGGGTTGTATTTGGCCGTCGACTGCTTGACGCAGATGGTCTTGGCCTGATCCAAGCTCTGGCCTTTGCCGTAGCCATCGGCAATGCAGCCACAGGTCTCAGCGACCATGCCAGCAGGGGGGGTCTTGCCTGCCTTCTTGAAGTCATCCTGCATGGCGCTGGAGCATTTGCCGACGATGATCTGCCTCACCATGTTGGCGTGGGCAGGAGCCGCAAATAAGGCGGCACCAGCAAGGAGGAGACAGGAACGCAACACGAGAATTAGGAAGGTTGTAACCCCTTTTCCTAACACCATTGGGCGGCAGCCAAAAGCCTATAAACCCGTAATGTCAGGTCCCGATCACTCCCATCACCATGCGCTTCGTGCTCTGGGGCACCTACTGCGATGACGCCCTCGAAAAGCGCAGCCCCTATCGAGACGAACATTTGGCAGGACTGCAGGGTCTTAAGGACGCCGGCACTCTGATCACCCTGGGCCCCACAGAAGGCAGCACCCACGTGTTCGGTATCTACGAGGCGGGCAGCAAGGAGCAGGTTGAAGCCCTTGTCAAGGCAGATGTTTACTGGCGCAATGGCATCTGGACTGAGGTGCAGGTGTATGCCTGGATCCAGGCCTTCTGAAGCAAGTTCAACCCTTGGGCCAATCCAGCTGGGCCTGCTGCCACACGTAGGCGGCCACCGCCTCTGCCCCCCCATCCCCAAGCACGGCTGCATAACCAGACATCTGGCCCTGGCCCGCGGCGGCTATTGCGGCGATCCGCTCTGGAGCATCGACGCCATTGCGCTCCAGGGCCGCCAGGTGCAAGTTTTTGCCGCGGCGAATGATGTTGCCGCCATTGACGTGGCAGCCAGCGCAATGGTTGGTAAACAGCTCTGCCCCATCCGCCGCAGGGGCAGCCCAGGCCGGCTCTACGCTGATCACCAGCGCCGCCATCACCACGGCTAACAACGCCAATCTAACCAACCCCAATCCCCGCAACAGCTTCTGCAGCACCTTGGCAATCCTGCTATTGATGATTCCAGTGTGCGCCTGCAGGCGCTAAACAGGGAGGACCGCTGCCACCAGACCCTGGCAAGCCACTCGCCACTCGTCACCCTGCTGCACAGCGCCGACTGGCAGATCGGCAAGCCCTATGGGCGAGTAAGCGATCCAGACAAACGCGCCCTGCTGCGCCAGGTGCGTCTCCAGGCAATTGGCAGAATTGCAAGCCACGCCGCAGCCACAGAGGCCGACTTGGTGGTGGTTGCCGGCGATTTATTCGACTCACCCACGCCCGGGGCCGCAGATGTCAGCGCCGTGTGTGCCGCCATCGGGGCGATCCCGTGTCCGGTGCTTGTGATCCCCGGCAACCACGACCACGGTGCCCCAGGCAGCGTGTGGCATACGCCCTATTTCCAGGCAGAGCAGGGCCGCCGCGCCGCCAACCTGCAGGTGTTGCTGCAGGCCACACCCATCGAACTGGAGACCGTGGTGGTGCTGCCCTGCCCACTACTGCGTCGCACTGATGCAAGCGATCCCTGCGCCTGGCTCAACGGCCTCAACTGGGCTGCGCTGCCAGAGGCCAAGCCCCGGCTGGTGCTCGCCCATGGCTCGGTTCACGGCTTTGGCGCCACCGACCTCGATGCCGCTGGCGAGACAGACGATGACAACCCCGGCGATGCCAGCAACCGTCTGCGGCTGGAAGGTGCCTGGTTGGAGCAGGTGGACTATGTGGCTCTGGGCGACTGGCACGGCCTAAAACGGGTATCCGAAAAGGTTTGGTATAGCGGCACCCCGGAGGCAGATCGCTTTCCCCGCAGCACCGATTACCGCTGCGGCCAGGTGTTGCAGGTGCAGCTTGGGCGGGGCGTGCTGCCCCAGGTGACCCCCTTAGTCACCGGAGCCCTGGGCTGGCATCCCCTGCGCATTCAGCTGCAGCAAGACAGCGACCTGGAGCGGCTCGAGGTTCAGCTAGACACCCTGCTCGGCGGGCGCATCGGCAGCGACCTGCTGCTGCTGGAGGTAGGCGGCAGCCTCAGCCTGGCTGGCCATCGCCGCTACGCGGAACTGTTGGAGCGCCTGGATGCCCAGCTGTTGCGCCTGAAGCTGCGGGGTCGCTGTGAAGCGGCGCCCGGAGATGCCGAACTAGCCGAGCTCACCCAGCGCCCCGGCGATCCCCTGGTTGCCCGGGTTGCCCAAGAGCTGCATCGCTGCCTGGAGACCCCTGGCGACGCCGACCCCACGGTGGTAGGTCTAGCCCTCAGCGAGCTGCACCAGACCGTGGCCCAGTTGCAGGGCTAAATATGCGCCTGCTGCACGCCACCCTGCGCCAGGTGCGCTTGCACCAGCAGCTCGAGCTTCAGTTTGATCCCCGCTTCACCCTGCTGGGCGGACCCAATGAGGCGGGCAAAAGCACGGTGGTGGAGGCCCTGCACAAGGTGCTGTTCCTGAAGGCCAGTGCCACGGGCCGGGCGGTAGACGAAATGCGCTCACGACTGCATAGCGGCCTACCGGAGGTGGAGCTGGGTTTTGAGGCGGCCGGCGCCCGCTGGGAGCTACGCAAACGCTTTTCCGGAGCAAGTGGCACCTGCCAGCTCAGCAGCGATGCTGGTCTGGCCCTGCGGGGGGCGGCGGCGGAGGAGCAGCTAGCCCGTCTACTGGGGGTGGATGGGCCAATCGAGGGCAGGCGCCACAGTCAGTTGCCGTTGCGTTGGGCCCACCTTTGGGTCCGCCAGGGGGAGGCCGGTACCAACCTGCTGGGCAGCCCCAGCGAGGCCTACGACGTTGAACAGCTCGTACAGCAACTACAGCAGCGGGGCGCCGCGGCCGCAGCCCTGGAATCGCCCCTCGACCGCCTGGTGAGCGATCAGCTGCAGACACGACTGAATCAGCATTTTACGGCCACCGGCAAGGTGAAGGCCGGTTCCCCCCTGGCCGAAGCCCACCAGCGCTGCTCAGCCGCCCGCTTGGACCTGGAGCAGGCCCAGTCCCTACAAGCTGAGCTAGAAGCGGCCATGGAAGAGCTGCACCAAATAGGTGAACGGTTGCAGTTGATCGAAGCCCAGGAGAGACCGCAACTGCAGCGAGCTCTCCAACTGGAGGCCCAAATTCAGCTGCGACGAGCCCAGGTCGAGCCCCTGCGCCAGCAACTGAGCAATCTTGAGCAGTCTCAGGCGCAGTTGCAAGCGGTGCAGCAGCAGCTGAGCGAACTAGGGGCCAAGCAGCGGCAGTGGCAGCTGCAACGCACCAGCAGGCAACAGCTGTTCCGCAAATTGGAAGCCAATTGCCAAGGCTCAGACCAGGTCTGCCAGGAGCTGGCAACCCAGCAGCAGCGCCTGGTGGAGCGTCTCGAACTAGCCCAGCAACTACTTGATTTAGCCAACCTCGAGCGGGAGGGTCAGCAGCTCCTAGAGCATCGACAACAGTTCCAGCGACTACAGCTCCAAGCGGAGCAGTGCAAGCAGAGCCTTGCCCAGCTGGCTCCGATCGATGCCGCCGCGGTGAAGGCCCTGCGGCAGGCCGAACAGCAATGGGCCCAGGCCGAAGCCCGCAGCCAGGCCATGGCCACTGCACTTTATTTAATCCAAGCAGATCAGCCCGTAAGCCTCGCCGGCCAGCGGCTATCCCCGGGAGAAACGGTTCAGCTCAATGGCAGCGCCGAGCTGGCGGTGGGCCTAGGGGTGCGGCTGCGCATCAGCCCAGGGGGCGGTGAGGCGACCGCCCAGGCAGCGGCTGCCCTGCAACACAGCGTTGAGGCCCTGTGCGAGCTGCAGAGCGCCATTGGCGTGGCCAGTAGCGAAGCGGCAGAAGCGATTGCCCAGCAGCGCCAGGCCCTGGAGCTCGAGCTGGCCAACCTGCGCCAAGCGGCCAGTGCCATCCCCTGGAGTCGCCTTGAAGAGCAGATAGCCGCCTTCGCCCCCAGGCGTCAGCGCCTGCTCAGCCGGCTGGAGCGCCATCAACAACAGCGCCAGGCACTGGCCGAAAGCGGCGAACTGCCCCAGGAGCGCGAGGACCTGGAGGCCTGGATCGAGCAACTCCGACAACAAACCAACGAGCTCAGCCACAGGCAACAGCAGGCTGAGGCCGAGCGCACAAGCCAGCGGCAGCAGCTTGAGGAGCAGCGCCAAGCCAACCAGTTAGTGGAGCGAGATCTTGAGCAACTCACCGGCTCGCTTAACACCTTGGCGGCACGCCAACTAGCTCTGCAAGCCAGCCACGGCGACATGCCGCAACTAATTGAAGCGGTGAACAGCAGCCGCCAGGCCCTGCGCCTCCAAGAGGCGGAGTTGACCAACCTGGATAACGAATTGCTTGGCAAGCTGCCAGCTGGCGGCGCCATGGAGCAGCGCCTACGTTTGCTCGATGCCGAAAAAGACGCCCTACTCACCAGCCGGGGCCAAAATGAGCAACGCTGTCTGACTCTTAGCTCGGATGATCCAGCGGCATTGGTGGAACATCGCCAGGCGGCTTGGGAGGCGGCGCTGGCAGATCTAGAGGCGCTGGAGCGCCAAACCCAGGCATTGCAGATGTTGCAAACGCTGTTTCACCAGACCCGCCAGGATTTCTCCCTGCGCTACAGCGAACCGCTGGAGCAGGCCATTGGGCCCTACCTCCAGTACCTGCAAAACGGCAGGCAGCAAGCAAGCCTGGACTTTGACCCCAAAAATGGTTTTGGCAATTTCGAACTTCAGCAGGGTCAGCACCGCTTTGGCTTCGAGCAGCTGAGCGGAGGCATGCGTGAACAATTAGCCGCCGCTCTACGCCTGGCCCTGGCGGAGGTGCTCCAACCGGCTTACGCCAATTGCCTGCCACTGATATTCGACGACGCCTTTACCAACAGCGATCAGCAGCGCCTCCAGGGGCTGCAGCAGATGCTGCGCCGCGGCGTGCACAACGGCCTGCAATTGATTCTGCTGTCCTGCAAGCCAGATGATTATCAGGCGCTGGCTTCTGAGCTTGGCAGCATTATCGCCCTGGCTGGCCCCTGACCACAGCACCAGTGAGCAAGCAGCCATGAAAAACCCCGGACTAGCCGGGGTTAACAATCAAAATAAGCTTAAGCAGCGTCGAATGGGGACGCCAATATCACTCTTCGTCTTCGTCAGTGGCACCAGCGGGAATCAGGCGGATCTGCTTGCGGCCAAGCTTGATCTCAAACTCATCGCCGGGCCTGAGATCAAGCAGAGCTGTGTAGGCCTTGCCGATCAGCAGGTTGCCGTTGCCCTGCACGGTAGCGATGTAGCTGAGTTTGCGTCCACCCTTACCAACTTTGCCAGCGCCGCCAAGCTCAACGCCCTTGGCTTCCAGCAAAGCCTCATAAAAGGCGGTGAAGTTAAGGCGCTCGCCGCCATCCTTCTTATTGGAGACATAGCCGCAGGCCCGGACGATCTCCGATTTACCCACATCGCCAAGCTCTTTGACTTTGGCAAGCAGTTCCGATCCAGTGAGCATCGATTTAGGGGATTAAGGGGTGAAATGGCGGGGCATAAGAGGTTTGCCCCTGGGAATTACATTCAGAATTTACACCATTAACTGCAGCTGCCAAGCTTTACCAGGCAAATCAAAGCCTCAAGATTCAGTCCATTTCGATGCTGGCTAGCAGCGGTGATAGAAAGCAGGCTGAGCCCAGCAACGGGATGAAAAACCTACGGATGCTGCATCCTGGCGATCTAGATCAAGTAGCAGCGGTTTATCATGACGCTGTGATCAGCCAGGCCGAAGGCCTTTACAGCAACGCCCAGATTGCTGCATGGGCCAACCATGCCCACAGAAGCAATGCTGTTCGCGAAGCCCTGCACAGGGGCTACGGCCTAGCCAGCTGCGCAGCCAACGACCCAGGCCTGATTGAAGCTTTTGGGGTACTGGATCCGTTGCAACGGCTATCCCTTCTCTATTGCCGCGGACGCTCCTCTCGGCAAGGACGCGGCCGCCTAATCCTGCAGTCTCTCGAGATCCACGCCTGGAAGCAGGGTTGCCGCCACTTGCACACCGAGGCGAGCCAGTTGTCAAAACCGCTTTTGCTCCATCTCGGCTGGCAGATCGATACCGAAGAGAAGGTGATCTTTGCCGGAGAGTCCTTCGAGCGATGGCGGATGATCAAAGAGCTGAACCAACCGCAGGAAATGGGCCGCAATGGCTGAAGCCCAACTGCAGCAATTTCTAGAAAAGGTGCGCCAGCTGAATGCCTTTGTGGCCCTCAGCGAAGCTGAGCCGTCTCTACGTCAGGCCCTACGGGACTGCAGCGATCACCATGCGGTGGTGGCCCTGGCCCAGAGCCGGGGCTTTGAAATCGGCCGGCGCTGGGGTGAAACCGAGCCTCCCCGCCAAGCTGAAGCAAAGCTCCTGGCTACGCCCTGCCCTGCACCAGGGCAGGAAATCAGCGTCGTGTTGCTAAGTCAAGCTGGCTGGCGGCTTGAGCGGATCCACTCCTGTCAGGCCGCTAGCCCTCCGGGTTTTTGGTATGACCAAGAAGAACACGAGTGGGTGACCCTGCTCCAGGGCAGCGCCCTGCTTGAGCTAGACGGTGAGACGGGGCCCCTGGAACTCTGCCGGGGCGACAGCCTGCTGTTTCCGGCCCACCGGAGGCACCGGCTCCTGGCTACGGATCCTGCTCCGGGGACCGTATGGCTGGCCCTGTTCTGGCGGGAGGTTGGCGGATATTGACGCTACGAACTAGCCAGAAAGCTCCTGCTAGAGCGAGCACGGCGATGCCAAGACCGCCAAGCAGCGCGGGCTTATTTTCGGCCCCTGGGGGCAGCACGATCACCTTCCGCGCCACGGCGGTCATGGCGGTAAGCAACACCAACTCGATCTGCACCACATGGCGGCGCAGGTAGGAGGTGACGTTCTGAAGCACCTCCACGGCAATTAAAAGTGTCAGTAAGTCACCTAACACTGAATTCATCTTGCTGCCGAGCCAGGGGGTATCGGGCTGCAGAAACGCCGTGGTCACAACGATCATCAACTGCACGGTGCCAGCCACAAGCACCACCAGCAGCACGATGCCGAGCAGCTTGGCCAGGGTTTGCTCGCTGCGATCAATCAGCTGGAGATAGGCAGCGTCTTGCCAGAGCCGGCGCAGATTTCTCATCACAACCGCCAATTAATTCTTGAACTGCTCATAGATAGGTCGGGCCTGGGTATCGCTGGGGGAGTTTTCCAGCTGAGTGTCACAAGTAATTGATCCATCCGCCCCCGTGACGCAATTTTTGGGCTTCACCTTTGTGGATGGCCCCACGGAACTGCCCGGACCAACCAGGAAACTTTCGACCTGAGCCAGAGCTGGGGCGGTGCCAAGCAGGCTCGCCGTAGCGATCAAGGTGCTGGCAGCGAGGATTGTCCAGGAGACGCCGGCGTGCTGCATTGATGGGATTGCTGTTGTGAATCCACTTTGAACGGCAATGCTCAGGTTTGCTGCCCTTGGCGAATTTCCTGCAACAGCAGATCTAGCTGGCCAAGCGAATCTTCCAGGCCCGGCAGGCCTGCGCCATCGCTCTGGCCAGCCCCATCCTCGTTTTGCCATAGCTCTTCAACCCCGCAAAGCTGCTGGGCGAGGCCAGACAAACCCTCGCGGCTATGGGTGCCTTGCAGCACCTCAAGCAGGACGGGCATCCGAATCGAAGCTGCTTGCAGGGCGCGCCTGAGATCGGCCTGGGTGCGTCCGGTATGGCGCAGCCAGTCTTTGAGAAAGCTCTGCAGATCCTCGAGCTCTTCGCCAGTGAAGGAGGCCATCACCATCAGCGATTCAGGGGGAACCAGTTGTCCAGTCTGCGCTGGGCCCGCAACTGCACGGCCGGGGTGCGATGGCGGTTGCATAAACCAAGCAGCGCGGTGACGGCCACAAGATCGTCGCTGAAGCCAGCCGCTGGAATGAAGTCTGGGATTAGGTCGAGGGGAACCAGTAAATAAGTAAGTGCTGCCAGCACGGTGAGTTTGGCTGGCGCGGGCGTCTGGGGATCAAGCAACAGCTCCAGACACTCAAGGGCTGGGCGGGCCAGGGTGCGGCCTGCCCGGCGCAACAACTTGAGCAACACCGCCTCATCTACCTCGGTGCTCTCCAGCACTTGGGCATCTACGACGGTTGCGTCCATTGCGGGAGCATCTGCGGCAATCGGGTCCACAAACTGGGTCACGGGCAGCAAGGCAGCCAACCTGCTCATTCAAGGAGCAAGCGACAGCTAATCGGCCTCCACCAAGCCGCTATCGATGCCGGTTTTCCGCAGTTTGCCCAGCTCACGGCGATGCTGAGTAGTTCGCAGCCCAGCAAATCATCCACTTCCAGCTGGGGCCTCCTGGGGCAGGCAGATGCAACAGCAACATCTGGCCAAGCAAAAACGGACTCACCGAAAAGCTTGCGACTTTCAAAATAGCTGCTGATTCCAGCTCACTTTTGAGCAAGCAGCCGGCCAGCTGATCCGCCGGTTACGGTTGCCAGCAACTGCCTACTACAAATGCCTGGCTTGGCTGCCATCCCCCCTGAAGTGCTCTCCCGCGCTGGGGTGGCCTACGTGCACTACGTGAGCTTCATGCTCTGTTTTGGCGCCTTGGTGCTGGAGCGGCGCTTGATCAAGCCAAATCCAAACAAGGCAGATGCCACCTTGATGGTGATCACCGATGTGGTGTACGGCCTGGCAGCCCTTGCCCTGCTGGTGAGCGGGATTCTGCGGGTTCTGTACTTCGGCCAGGGAAGTGAGTTTTATACGGAGAACCCCCTGTTCTGGTGGAAGGTTGGGCTCTATCTAGGGGTGGGCGGCCTGTCCCTTTATCCCACCATCACCTACATCCTCTGGGCTATCCCGCTGCGCAAGGGCGAGCTGCCCCAAGTGAGCGAGGCTCTAGCCACCCGTCTGGGCTGGATTCTCAATATTGAGTTGGTGGGCTTTGCCCTGGTGCCCCTGCTAGCCACCTTGATGGCCCGCGGCGTCGGCCTGCCTGCCTGATGCTGCGCAGGTTAAGCCGGCGATTAAGCCGAGCGAGCCTGCCGGTTTGCGGCCTGGTGCTTGCTCTGGGTCTTTCCCCCGCCAGGGGCTTGGCCGCAGAAGCCGCTGCTGGTGATTACCGCCAGCGGCTGGTGCCCACACCCCACGGCTGGCCCAAGCGTCAAAGTTGGTGCGTGTGGATCGAGCCCACCGCAGCGTCCGGGCCTGCCGCCCGCTGGGATCAGCTTTGGCTGCAAGCCGTAGAGGCGGCACTGGCAAGTTGGGCTGAATTAGTCACGATTCAGCGCAGCGAAAGCAGGGAATCGGCCCAAGTACAGATTTTGAGGCGCCGGCCACCTCTGCAGCGGGGCCGGGCCAGCCATGGCCGCGCCGAGCTAGCTCTGGCGACGAACAAGCCCGGCGACCCGCCAAAAATCGAGCCGCGGGTACTGGTGAGCATCAGCCCTGAGCAGCGACCGGAGGCAATCCAGGCCACGGCCCTGCACGAGCTCGGCCACGCCTTCGGGATGTGGGGGCACAGTGATCAGCCCCAAGACGCCATGGCGGCCGTGCCTGGAGCGACCCCAGTGCTGCAGCTCACGGCCCGGGATCGGGCCACTTTTATGTGGCTGCAACAGCAGCCCGGCCTACCAGGCAATGAGCCAACTGCAGCCGGGGGCCAGGCCGGCTGCCATTAATTGCGCGATGTTGCGCATTGTCAAGTTGTCTGATAATCCAACGAATCTTTTAAAGAGCGCTTGAAAAAACTTATACGTTGCTCGCCTTGAGGATTTTTCACCCCTGTGCCCTTGCCCGTTCTGGCCACCAAGCCACTCACCAACAGCGCTCGCGTCAGCAGCTTTCTGGCCGCCGGTGAGGAAAGCCCCCGCCAGAGCGACACCACTTGCCTGGTACGGGATCCGGCAGCCACCGATGCCCTGATTGAGCAGGCCTACCGTCAGATTTACTTTCACGCCTTCAAAGTGGACCGTGATGCGGTGCTGGAATCCCAGCTGCGCTCCGGTCAGATCAACACCCGCGACTTCATCCGCCAACTCCTGCTCTCCGAGAAGTTTCAGAGGGATTTTTATCGCTGCAATAGCAATTACAGGGTGGTGGAACAGGTGGTGGGTCGGGTATTTGGCCGGCCGGTGCATGGCCAAGCCGAACAGATCGCCTGGTCGATCGTGATCGCCGAGCAGGGTCTGCCCAAGTTTGTTGACGCGCTACTGAATTCCGACGAATACCGCGACAACTTCGGCGACAACCTGGTGCCTTTTCAGCGCTCGCGGGTGCTTCCCGGCCAGGCGGTAGGCACCATGCCCTTCAACCAGCAAGCGCCTCGCTACGACTCCTACTGGCGTGAGGCGATGGCCAGGCGCGCTCCCGCTGGCGGATATCCCTGGACGGCGGGCGGCGGCTGGCCGCGCCCAGCCTGGCTGGAAGGGCAGCCCACGCCAAGGGTTCAAGCTATTTGGCAGTACACCGTGGCAACTGGGGGCTTTGTGCTCACCGGCCTGGTGATCTGGATTGCTGCGGCCATGCTCAGCACAGGCTGAGGCGGCTCTCAGTCCCGCCGCGGCGCGCCGCGGCGGGCGGCCAGCACCTGCTGCACCTGGCGCCAACTGACGCCGTGGTGAGCAAGCGCCACCTGCAAGTGGAAAACGATGTCGGCGGCTTCGCCTGCGATCTCCTCGCTGTTGTCGTCCTTGCAAGCCATCACGAATTCGGCGCTCTCCTCTCCGATCTTCTTGAGGATGCGGTTGTCGCCCCCCTCAAACAATTTGTTGGTATAGCTGCCGGGCTCGGGAAGGTCGCGGCGCCCTTCGATCACCCGCATCAGTTCGGTGCAGACATCTGCCGGCGGCTGATTGGCCGATGGCCCCCCGGCCGTGGGCTCGGGACCGTTGTCGTAGAAGCAGCTGCGGGCACCGGTGTGGCAAGCCACATCGCCGCTCTGCTCAATGCTGAGCAGCAGCACGTCGGCGTCGCAGTCGTAGCGCAGGCCCTTGAGCTGCTGGATATGGCCGCTGGTGGCCCCCTTGTGCCAAAGCTCCTGGCGAGAGCGGCTCCAATAGTGCACCTCGCCGCTGGCGAGGGTGCGCTCGATCGCCTGCTGGTTCATCCAGGCCACCATCAACACG
>NZ_JBSYHW010000006.1:0-82099 GCF_056108345.1 Cyanobium sp. NIVA-CYA 375
CCGCCACCCTCGGAGGCCCCGAATCACGTGAGGCGATGCTCAGCTACGCCGGCCAGATATTTGCCAGCCGCTTTGAGCCAGCCTCCTTAATAGAAGAAAAACGCCTCGAGCCAGAAGAGTTCTTCACAGCGCACACCGCCTATGGAGAGGAGGGGCTCTATGCCCTGTCTCTGCCTGGGGTGGAGACAGAGCACCAGCTCAATGCCAGTAATGCCGAAAGCGCAGCGGCTTACCTCGCCCTGCAGGCCCAGCTATGGCTGGGCGACACCCTGCCACTGCCACCAGAGGGCAACGTCAACGACGAGTCCTGGCGCCAGGCTTTAGGTCAACGGCTCGGCACCCTGCCTGCTGTACAAAACCTGGTGCGCCAGGCCGCTGGCACCTGCTCAATCGAGGAGCTGCTTGATCGCTTCTCCCGCCAGCTGGGCTTAGGTGATCGCTTCCGCCGCCCCTATCGGGTATTGCTGCTTGAAAGCCTCCTTGCCTTGGTGGCCCATTCCCGGCGCAGCACCACCTTGCTCAATGGTCAAGAGGTGGTCGTGCCCTGGCTCAACCTGCGCCAGCAGCTCTGGCTGAGGGAGCTCAAACGCATGGTGGCCTCAGTAGAAGCCGTGCCCCAATTACGTCATTCCGATGACCTGTCAGGCACAGAAGCCAGCCCCCATCTGCCGGTCGTCCATTGCCGCGACTGCGGTGCCACCGCCTGGGCCTCCACCGTGATCAGCCAGGGCAGCAATTGCCTCGATCGCGGCAGCAATCTGCAGGGCTTCTACAAAGCCTTCTTCTCTGGTGCCCCGGAGCTTCGCTATCTCTTCCCAACCGGCGCCAGCACGGCAGGCCATCGAGTTTGTGGCGACTGCCTCTCTTTCCACCCCGGCCAAGACGTTGCTAGTGGCATCTGTCCCAACTGCCAAAGCCGCAACCTGCTGGCCGTTGATATTCCCGATTGCAGCTACCAAGACGACAACAACCATCCCCATGTCAGCCGTGATTGCCCCCATTGCGGTGCCCAGCAAGGCTTACTGCTGATTGGTTCTTCTGCCGCGAACCTCACCAGCACCTGGAGTGCAGCCCTGTTTGCCTCGCCCTTCAACGGCGACAAGAAGCTGCTGGCCTTCTGCGATTCGGTGCAGGACGCCGCCCACCGCGCCGGCTTCATTGCCGCCCGCGCCTACCGCACCTCTTTCCGCACCGCGCTCACCACCACTGCGCGGCAAGCCCAGCTTGAGCTAGCCAGCCCAATCACCCTGGATCAGCTGCAGGAGCGCCTGATCACCGACTGGCGGCAACACTTTCCCAACCCGGTGGATTTTGCTGCCACCTTCATCCCAAACGACCTTGAATGGCTGCGCGAATGGGATGCCCTGCAGCACCAGGACACGCCAAGCCTGGATGCGGACAGCACCCTGCTGCGCTTGGTGTGTGACCGGCTGCGCTGGGAGGTGGCCGCCGAATTCGGCTACCGCTCCCGTTTGGGCTCATCGGTGGAGCAGGCCGGTTCGCTGGCGGCAGGAGTCGATCCTCAGGCCATCAATGCCCTGCTGCCCGACCTGCTGAGCCGTCTGCAGAACGAAATCGAGCCGCTGCGTCAAGCCCGCAGCTCCCATGTGCAGCAGCTGGTAGTCGGGCTGCTGCATCACTGGCGCCAACGCGGCGGCCTTGATGTTCCCGAGCTGCTCGGCAAAGACGGCAAAGGCAGCGATTACCTGCTCTCAGGTGGCAACGACACCTTCGTGTTCAACCAAAAAATTACCCATACCCCCCGCTTTGGCCCCACCTCAGCGCGGCCCAGCTTCCCAACCAGCCACCGCGGTAAGGGTGGTTTCGAGCAGCTAGTGCGTGAGCGCGAGCGGCCCACCTGGGCGCAGCACTGGTTGCAGCGCACCCTTGAACCCAGCTCGCCACTTGATGCTGAGCAGCAAAAAGAAGCGCTGCAGGCTGTGGTGGCCGCACTGATCGAAGCGCAGCTCCTGCTGGAGATCCAAGGCAACCGCAGCGAGCACATCTGGGCGATTCCTCGTGCCCGTATTCAGATCAGTGCCCAGCCCCAACGCTTGCGTTGCAGCTCCTGCCAGGACGCCCAGGCGGTACTGAGCGAGCAGCTCAGCCTCTGGGATGGCATGCCCTGCCAAGTGCGCCATTGCGGCGGCGAATATCGCCTTGATCCCCGCGGCGGCCTGCCGCTCTACCGCCATCTCTACGAGCGCGGCGACGTGCACAGGATCGTGGCGCGTGAGCACACCGGCTTACTGCCGCGCCCCGATCGCGAGCGGCTGGAAACCCAGTTCATCCGCAGTGAATACCGCAGCGATCCCAACCTGCTCTCCGCCACCTCCACCCTGGAGATGGGCATCAACATTGGCGATCTCTCTACTGTTCTGCTGGCTTCCGTTCCGCCTGAGCCCGCCAACTATCTGCAGCGCATTGGCCGCGCCGGAAGGCGCGATGGCAACGCCCTAGTCGGCACGCTGGTGACCGGCACCGCCCACGACCTTTACTTCTTCTCGGATCCTCGCGAGATGCTGCAAGGTCAGGTGAATCCACCTGGCTGTTATCTCGATGCAGCCGCCATCCTGCGGCGCCAGCTACTGGCCTACAGCCTCGATCGCTGGGTCGTAAGTGGCATCGATCACCAAGCCCTGCCTAAGCAGCTCAAAGCCGTACTCGATGCGGTGGAGCAATCGGGAGCCGGCAATGTCAAGGTTGCCTTTCCTTACACCTGGCTGAGCTGGTGCGATGCCAATCAAGGCGAGCTGCTGAAGCGCTTTCTAGGGCTGTTTGATGCCACCCTTGCTGAAACAAGTCGCCAGGAATTAGGCCGAATTTTCCTTGCCGCTGCCGATTCCCCCTACAGCGCGCCCTATGCCCAAGAGTTGCTGCAACGCCTCGAGGAGCTAATCGCCGAGCGCAAACGGCTCAGCGCCGAAGCCCGGCGGCTGCGCGAGCGCTTCAACAAGCTCTCGCAGCTGGGTGATGCCCTCACACCAACCCAGCAAGAAGACAAGGACCAGATCTACCGGGAGATGAAGGCCTTTGGCCTGTTGCGCAAGGCACTCGATGCCCGTCCACTGCTGGCGATGCTCACCGATGAGGGCTTCCTACCCAATTACGCCTTCCCGGAGGCGGGTGTCACCCTCAAATCCGTGCTGTGGCGCCGTAATCCTGCTCGCGGTGATGGCCAAAACCGCAGCGAGGAACTACCACCGCTGAGCTATGAACGCCCCGCCAATGTGGCCATCCGCGAGCTGGTTCCCGATGGTCAGTTCTATGCCCAGGGCCGCCGCGTCAAGGTTGATCAGGTTGATCCGGGCCTGAATCAACCGGAGCGTTGGCGTTTCTGCCCGTCTTGCTCCTATGCCTGCCGTGGCACCGACGACGACTTCGGTCGCAAGGAATGCCCCCGCTGCGGAAACAGCGGCTACGCCGATCAGGGGCAGGTCAAGGAGATGACCATGCTCAAGCAGGTACAAGCCACAACAGAAGATGCCCGCAGCAGGTTTGGTGACGACGCCGATGAACGCAACCCGCTCTTTTTCTTGCGGGAACTGTTGATCCTTCCCGATCTCAATCGCCGCGAGATCTCACTGGCAATCGAGGATGAGGAGTTTCCCTTTGGTGTGGAGTATCTAGCCAGCTCCACCTTCCGCGAAATCAACTTCGGTGAGCAGGCCGCCGTCGGCCAGAACCACACCATTGCCGGTAAAAACCTGAAGGTGCGTGGATTTGAGCTGTGCCGTAGCTGCGGCAAGGTCCAGCACGGCAAAGCCAAGGCCAGCAATCACACCTGGGGCTGCCGTTACCGCGACAAGCCCGATGACGCCCAGCTGCGGCAGCTGCTGTTCATGTATCGGGAGTTCCGCTCAGAAGCACTGCGTTTCCTATTGCCTGGTGCCAGCTTCTGGGATGACTCCGGCCAGCCCTCCTTCATCGGTGCCCTACACCTGGGTCTAAAGCAGCGCTTTGGCGGCAAGGTAGATCACCTCCACTCGGCCTTGGCAGAGGAGCCCCAGCCCGGCAGCCGCCAGCGCAAAACTTTTCTCTATCTGTTTGATTCGGTGCCGGGTGGCACCGGGTATGTGCGCCAGTTGATGGATCGCGGCGGCGAAGATCTCAAGGAGGTGTTCCAGCGCTCGCTCCAGTCTCTACAGAGCTGCGCCTGCAGCGATGGCTGCTACCGCTGCATCTTTCGCTATCGCGAGCGGTTTAATCGCGAGCACACCAGCAAACTGCGCGCCATCGAGCAGCTGCAGACCATCCTCAAGCGTTGGTCAGAGCTCCAGCCCAGTGAGCGCAGCCTCTCGGAGGTGAGCATCAACACGCGCGCTGAAAGTGAACTCGAGCTGCGCTTCCTCGAAAAACTGCGCGAGGGCAAAGGCCTACCCGAAGGCGCCAAGGCCTCCCTGCGCGACGACGTGATCCATGGCCGCAAAGGCTTTTTGCTCACACTGAGCACTGCCAATCACAGCGTCAGCTGGAAGCTGGAGCAGCAGGTGCCGATTGGCGATAGCGAAGGGGTTGGGGTGTTCTCCCGGGCTGATTTCCTACTGACCCCCACCGCCGGCGGCAAGCCAATCGCGATCTATACCGATGGTTGGGAATACCACCGCGGCCGCCTGGCCACTGATGCCCAGCAGCGGATGGCGCTGCAACGCAGTGGCCGCTATCTGTTTTGGGGCTTGAGTTGGGATGACGTTGTTGAGAAGCCCCCGAGCGCCCAGAACCCCCTGGTGCCCAATGGGCTGCAACTGGGCGTGGTGCCAGCCTTCATCGACCGGCCGGAGCTGTTCAGACGCTGGTGGCCTGAAAACACCACTAACCAGGTGACACCGCCCCCTCCAACGCTGGCAGCACGCCAAGCCCAGCTGGCCAGCAGCCTGGAGTTACTGATGGCTTACTTGCTCCATCCCAGCGAGGCCTGGTGGCAAGGTCTGGCCCAGCAGTTCGCCCAGGCCCAAATCACACCATCCTTGATTTCAGCCCCTGACCTGACTCAAGCGATCGAGGAGTTGCTGCTCCAGCCCCACATCGAGGAATGGCGGGTGTCAGCGACCGGCAAGTGCATGGGGCAGCAGCTGGAAATAGCACCAGGCCTAAGGGCCCTAAACCTTGCAGACCTTGAGCTGCATAAGCACCTGCACCCCGCCGCCAGCTTTCGCGTCATCCATTTCGAGCCAGATGCGGCAGGCAACGACCAGCAGCAACAAGCCACCTGGCGTGAATGGCTGCGCCAAGCAAACCTGTTCCAGTTCATCCCCCATGGGCTGATCTCTACGCCAGGGTGGGGTGGAGCAGAGCAATCGCCTTCCCTTGAGCCCTACGAGGTCTGGGTGCAAGGGGTTTCCGCCGCTGCTGCGGCACAGAATCCAACGGCCCAGCCACAGGAGGCCATCGCCTGGCAGGAATTGATCAGGTTCGCCCATCCCTCCTGCCAGTCGTTGCTCAGCGCCCTGCAACCAGTCATCTTCAAAAACGCTCTATCGCTGCCGGAACTGGGCTACGAACTGGAGGGTCCGAAGGGAGAAGTCTTAGCGGAAGCCGAATTGGCCTGGCCGGATCAGCAGCTGACGGTGATCCTGGATGCGGATCAACGTCCCTGCTTTGAAGCTGCAGGTTGGCGTTGCTGGACCATCGATGATCCCCCCGACAACAACGCCGTTGACATAACTGCCGCCCGCATCATCGACGCCTTGCAAACACCAGCCACCGCGCCCATCCCATGAGCGAGCCCCGCCTCACCGTTGCCCTCTCCAGCGACTTCCTCAAGGCGCTCAACAAGCTGCCTGAAAAGGGGCGCAGCAAGGCCGCTTCCTTTGTTTCCAAGTTTCGCGACAACCCTCGCAGTACTGGTCTCAATTACGAGCGCATAGAAGGCGGCAAGGATCCCATGATCCGATCGCTGAGGGTTGATCAGGACATTCGCTGCATCGTGCGCGCCCCAGAGGAGGGCGACACCTACGTGCTGCTTTGGATCGACAAACACGACGATGCTTATCAGTGGGCTCGGCGCCGCACCTGCCATGTCAACCGGGTCAACGGTGCCCTGCAGGTAGTGGATGTAGAAGCAGCTGAGGTAGCGGTGGGCGATGCCATTGCAGCAGCCGTGAGTGAGGCCCTAGCCCAGAACGGATCTACGCCAAAACCAGCGACAGGCACGACAGCGGCCGCTAACAGTCCACCTTCCCTGTTTGCCCATTGCGACAACGACCAACTGATGCTTCTCGGTGTTCCGGAAGCCCTACTGCCAGCAGTACGTGCGGTTTGCAGCGATGAGAGTCTCAGTCGCCTAATCCAGTGGGTACCAAAGGACTGCGTTGATGGCTTGATCCTGCTGGCAGAGGGCCGGCCGATTGAAGCTGTGATCGAGGAGCTGGAGCGGCAACGCCCTGATCACATCGATCCCGATGATCTGGCCGCCGCGCTGGAGACCCCGGAGAGCAAGGCCGAGTTCCTGGTCATCACCGATGACGATGAGCTGGAAGCGATGCTGGCTGCACCGCTGGAACAGTGGCGGGTATTCCTTCACCCCAGCCAGCGCCGCCTGGTGGAACGCGAATGGAGTGGACCCGTCCGTGTTCTTGGCGGAGCGGGTACCGGCAAAACCGTGGTGGCCATGCACCGGGCGCGCTGGCTTGCCCAGCAACTAAACAAATCGGAAACAAGTGGCCGGATCCTGTTTACGACCTACACCCGTAACCTGGCCACCGACATCCGCAGCAGCCTGACCAAGATCTGTAGTCCCGCAGAGCTACAACGGATTGAAGTGATCCATCTCGATGGCTGGGTCTCCACTTTCCTCAAAGGCCAGGGGCTGCCGGTTCGGGTATTCGATGAGAACGCCCGTAAGGCTTGCTGGGATTTGGCAATGGCTATTGCAGATACCTCTCTGGGCCTTGACCAACGCTTCTATGAAGAGGAGTGGAAAGAGGTGGTGCTTGCCAATGGCTGCCGCACCCAGCCGGAATATCTCGCCGCTCGCCGAGTGGGCCGGGGCACCCGTCTCACACGCCAAAACCGGGCCCAGATCTGGCCCGTCTTTGATGCAATGCGCATGGAGCTACGCCAAAGAGGTCTGTGGGAGCCAGAGGAAGCCAAACAAGCGGCTACTGATCTGATTGAGAAATCAGCTCTAGATGCCCGCTATACATCTGTGGTAGTTGATGAAGCACAAGATCTTGATGTTGCGGGCTTTTCACTGTTACGCACAATCGTCGGTGGAGCGCATGCCAATGATCTGTTCATCGTTGGCGATCCCCATCAGCGCATCTATGGAAAGCCTGTGGTGCTTAGCCGCTGCGGTATTGAGATCCGCGGTCGCTCACGCAAGCTGCGGATCAATTACCGCACCACAGAGGAAACCCGTGCCTGGGCGACGGCAGTGTTGCATGGTCTCGATTTCGACGACCTCGATGGAGGCCTGGATCCAGCCACCGACTATCGATCACTGCTGCATGGTGATCAACCGCTGATCAAGGCATTTGTAGACCCTGCAGAAGAACAACAGTTCTTGGCTGCAACCTTGCGTCAGATCCAGCAGGAGCAGGGGGGCCTAGCTGCCACATGCGTCATCGCTCGCACCAAGAGTGGGGTTGAGAAACTCAACCACGCCTTAAAGCAAGAAGGATTTTCAACCAGGATTATCCAAAAAGATGAATCAGATGATCCCAGTGACCCCGCCCTACGGCTAGCCACCATGCACAGGGTCAAGGGACTGGAATTTGATCAGGTGTTCATCCCCGGGCTTGATGTAGCTCAGATGCCATTTCGCTTTGAACTTGAGCAGCGCCCAGACCAGCTCTCTCGCGAGCTATTTGAAAAACAGGAACGCTCATTACTGCACGTAGCGGCTACCCGCGCCAAAAAACGCGTCGTGATTAGCTATAGCGGCAAGCCGTCACCGTTTATTGGTAGTTCCAATATCGGTACAAGCTGAGTCTGTGATCTCAAAGAATGGCTAATCTAAGCGGATTCATTAGCTATTTGGTTGTCACTTCGTAGATCGCTTAAGTTGCCTTCAATGAGCGATCAAACCGAGTCGGTCTGTGCCAGTGGCCAGGATTTAGCCGATGAAGTCCTATATACATTCGGCCGCCAGCCGAACAAGCTGCTGCGCCGCAAGATCTAAGGCTTGCCACCTGTGATAGATAATGAGCCGCTGATCCTCGATTTCTCCTGCGCGACTACATCCTGCTGATCACAATCCTTGTGGCTTTTCTAGAAGCCACCGCCCTGCAGCTCAAGCCAATCCAGCCACCTGTAGTGATGGCTCTTGGCGGTATTAATGCGGTGAACGGATGAGCAACCTGGACCGCAAACAGCTTGCAGCGCGGGTCCAGTACCAGTTGCTCTATCACCACGTTTCTTGCTCAGCTGGGATTAGGCCCTTGAGCGCTGACGCCGTAGGGGAAACGGCCGATCAGGGCACGGTGCGTTCCCCTATAAACGACGGGATACGCCACAGGGTTGGAGCGGATGCGCTCAAAAGCCAGACGCACCTCTGTAAGAAATTGCCGTCCCAGGCCAATCTCCTGGGCTTCGTACCAGCGGGCCGCCGCATAGAGATCGTCCCGGGCTTCTGGGCGGAGCCGCAGCAACATGCTCAGAGCGACTGCTCTATGGCAGCGAGCACCGCATCGGCATCGAGGCCGGTGTCGCTGTCTGTAAGGAAGCTCTCCAACCGCTGATCGATCAGCTGTTGATCGGCGTCTGTGAGCTCAGGGCCGATCTGCTCGGCGGCAATCGAGTCCCAGAGGGTCTGGACCAGCTCCAGCCGTTGTACCAAAGGCAGGGTCAGAAGGTCATTAACCACAGGCCGTGCCGGCAAAACCGGGTGGCTGGGACCTCTCAACCGTAGCGGGAGCAATAGGGCGAGTCGCCACCAGTCCGTCAAACACCCACCTAAATCCCTCGTCCAGTCCTGGCGCTGCGTCAAGGATCTAGCCATGCGCCCCGTTGGGGCGTCCCTGTCACATCCCTGCGGCTGGCCGTTGGGGGTGGGGTTCTCTGCCGTCCCCAGATGGCTGCCAGCGCTCCCCCCCAGAGCGACCTGCTGAAGAAGACCGGCGACGCCGGGCGCGTGCAGTTTCGCGCCCCGGCTTTCCCAAGCCCGGCCCAGCCTTCTGCCCTTCCTTCCGGGAAGTAGGAGATTTCACTGCAGCTCGATCGAAACCGTCAGGGCCTGGGGTGAACCGCTGACGGCGGTGAGCTGCAGCCACAGCCAGTGACCCGCGGGGATGTCGGGTATCGCAAAGTTGGTGATCGCGTTGCCGGCGGTGGTGCTTGTGACGCTGAGTGGATCCGTTGCGACGGCAGTGCCAGCAGCGGAGACATCAGCGCCATGGCTCAGCGAGAAGCTGGCGCTTGGGCTTGTGCCGCCGCTGAGCACGGCATCGACCCGGCTGATACTCAGGGCCTGGGGACTGGCGATCGAGACCGCCAGGGGTGGCATGGTTCAGGCAGCGGCATTCACTGCCTCTTGCCATCACCCGATACACGGCCAGATCAGGCGGGCAGGCGCGAGGGAAGATCCTCCGGCACTCGGAAGACTTCTCGTCTTCCGTCCTTGCCCGGAATCAGAAGCTCACGGGCAGCCAGCTTTTGCAGGTCACTTCGGGCGGTCTGATGACTGATCCCATGGCTGTTCTGGTGGGAGAGCACCGAATAGCGGAAGCCGGAATGCCTCAGCGCATGCCGCAGCAAGGCCAGTTGTCGATGATTGATGCCCTCCATTCCTTCAAGCCGCTGTTGAAGCGTCCCGACCTCGTCGGCCTTGCGCTCCAGATAGGCGTGCAGGCTGCTGATGGCCTGCTGGATCACCTTCACCTGGGCCAGCAGGAAATAGGTGAGGTCGTTGTCGTCGCTCTCGCTGAGCAGAAACGATCGCTCGTACTGCCCTCTGGCCTGGTTGATCACCGAGGAGATCGAGATGAACTCAAACAGCCAATAGCCCTGATTGAGCATCGCCCAATAAAAGAGCGCCCTGGCCGTTCGGCCATTGCCGTCGCAGAAGGGGTGGTCGTAGGCCAGCCAGAAGTGCAGGGCGATGGCCCGCAGCACCGGGTGGATGAACACCTGCGGGGTCTCGCCGTTCGCAAACAGGCACAGCGCCTCCAGCCGCTGCGGCAGCTCCTGCGCTGGGGGTGGCACATGAAACACGGTTCCGTAGAGGTCATCCACCACCACCTCCTTGCCGGGTGGGCGCAGCCGGCCGGCATCGGCAGGGTCATCCAGCGTGCCTTCAGTCACCAGCCGGTGCAGATCCAGCACCAGTTGCGGCGTCAGCGGCTGCTTCCGCAGCTCCCGGATGCGCTGCATCGTCAGGAAGTTATTCAGGATCATCCGCTCGGAACGATCGCGAGGCCGCCTGCGGCTGCGGATCATCGCTTTGGCCACATCACGCGTCGTGGCGGCGCCTTCCATCTGCGAGGAGGTGATCGCCTCCTCCATCAGCGAACTCAGCAGATAGCGATCCCGGGTGGAGCGGGTGGTGACAGCCTCCGGTGCCACCACGCTGGCACCGGCCTGCATATCGATCTGATGCAGCCCCTGGAGCAGTACAGGCGGCTGCGAAAACCAGAAGGCACTGCAGTCGTTCGCCTGGAGGGGCAGAAGAGTGGGGCGACGGGAAAGCTTTTCTGCCAGCCACCACTGCTCATGGCTCAGCCCCTTCGGCGGCGTGCGATAGCGCAGCTCATCCCAGTGCAGATAACGATCCCCTGCTTCCGCTGTAGAGGCCAGGCGGGATAGCAGCGGCAGCGCCTCCTGAGGTCCTCCGCAGAGCTCCAGCAGCTCCTGGAGAGAAGGGGGCTTGCGGGGCAGCCGGGTGGGCAAGTGCTCACGAACTTCAAATTAGGTTCAAATTAGAAGATGGCTTGGCGTTCCGTCTGGTTAGGCCGCCAGCTCGTAGACCTGCCCGCTCAGCCGGTCCAGATAAAAGTCCCCCACCGCTGGCGCCGGCTGCAGGGTCGTGGGCGGCGGGCCGTCGCCGGAATACCAGCGGGTGGCCCTGCTGCCGACACCCGATTCCTGCACCACCACAGGGATCCGCATCTCAGCGGGCAGATCGCCGAAGGCACTGAGGTTGCCGATTGAACCAAGGACGCCGATGGCATCGGAGCCCAGGCCTATATCCAAGGAAGAGAAACGCGGAGCGCAATCTTCCGCCATCCGGCGAAGCGACTCGGTACCGATCAGTGTGGCGCTGTCGAAGCGAATGGACTGCATCCGCAGACCTTCCATCGCTCCCTCTCCGACTCCAGAAAGGGGCTCATCGTTTGCAGGGCGGCCAAGCCCCTGGTGAAGTTCGCCCCGAGTGCTGAGGACAGCGCCCTCCCAATGCTGGCCTCAGCGAGCGCGATTGCCGCACCGTGTTGGCTCGTAAGGGTGGACCCGGAATGAGGGGCCCTTTACTTGGACGTGGGGGTGTGGCTCTCGGCTCGCGCGCTCTTGGTGGACATGCCCGTGGTTGCCGGTTGAGCCGCATCCGGTATCAATGAGGTTCATTTTAGACGACTTGTAGCGGGAATCTCCCGTTTGGCCCCCAGGCGTGTACACCATTGCTGGTGTGAGGTGGAGAGAGGCGCTCAGTCAGCCCGCTACTTGTGGATTCGCATCCATGAGACAAGCGTGTTTTGGAAGCCATCAAGCGGAACTAATAGGAACAGCTGCGACCGCCGTTAGGCATTGCCTAGGCACAACACTCGCGAGATCCCTTGCTGTGCATGGCCTTCAGACAGACTCATAATTCGCCTTAGCCGAGTTCGATCCTCGGGACCCCCATTTCAATTTGTTCAATCAATTCCAGAGGTCTGAATGCCCTTTCAGCCCCTATGGTCAGATTATTAATAGGTTCCCTGGCAGGGGCTGGCCGTGATCCAAGTCCTGGCGCTGGCCGTTCTGCTGGCCCTGCTTGCTTTTTTTGCCGCTGGGGAATTCGCCCTGATCCGCCTGCGGCCGAGCCGGGTGCAGCAACTGCTGGAGGCTGGCGAGCCCGGTGCTCAGGCCGTTGCCAAGCTGCAACACCGGCTCCGGCGCGTGCTGGTGGCTACCCAGCTGGGTACGGCACTCGCGTTAGTGGCAATGGGCTGGGCTGGCCGCGGCTTAGCTGAACAGCTGGGCGGGGCCCTAGCAGCCAACCCTGGAGCCATTCCCCAGGGTTTGCTAGATGCCGGCATTTTTCTGGTGCTGGTGTTACTAGCCACCGTGTTGGGAGGCTTGCTCCCCAAGGCTTGGGTGTTGCATCGGCCTGAAAGCTCGGCTTTGCGATTGGCGCCGTTGCTGGCTGCGGTGAGTCGAAACCTGGCCCCCTTGCTTTCATTGATAGAGCGCTGCAGCGGGGTGCTGCTGCGCCTGCTGGGTTTGCCCCGCAACTGGGATGAGCTGGTGCCGGCCTTGTCAGCCGGCGAGCTGGAAACCCTGATCGAAACCGGCAACGTCACCGGTCTGATGCCCGACGAACGCAACATCCTTGAGGGGGTTTTTTCGCTGCGGGACACCCTGGTGCGGGAGGTGATGGTGCCCCGATCCGGCATGGTCACTCTGCCGCTGGAGGTGAGTTTTGCCGAGCTGATGCGCGAGGTCCACGACACTGCTCACGCCCGCTTCCCGGTGATCGGCAGCTCCCTTGACGACGTGCGTGGCGTGCTTGACCTGCGGCGTCTTGCTGATCCCATTGCCAGGGGCTTGCTCAGCGCCGACACTCCCCTGGCTCCTTACATCACCCCCGTGGCGCTGGTGCAGGAGAGCAGTTCCCTGGCCGAGCTCCTGCCGCTAATTCGCAGTGGGCAGCCCTTGCTGGTGGTGGTGGACGAGCACGGCGGTACGGAGGGTCTGGTCACTGTCGCCGACCTCACCAGCGAGATCGTTGGGGAAGAAGAAGATTCCTTGGAGGCGGCCCAGGACCTACAGCAACTCGGTGAGGGCTGCTGGTCGGTGGCAGGAGACTTGGAAATTTTCGAACTCAACCGGCAACTGGCCTTGCAGTTACCAGAGGCAGAAGGACACCACACCTTGGCCGGATTCCTGCTCGAGCGTCTTCAGCACATCCCCGCGGTGGGCGAAGGGTTGCGCTGGAAGGGCCACCAATTTCGGGTGCTGGTCATGGATGGTCCGCGCATCGAGCGGGTGCAGATAGAGCGTCCAGTCGTGGAACCGGTGCGGCCTGAGGGCGGTTGAACGGCGTTTAAGGCCCCTAGACCCCCGATAATGCCCTTAGTCGGGAAGCCCTGCCTTGAACCCTGTGCGCGTGGGTGTCATCGGCATCGGCAACATGGGCTGGCACCACGCCCGGGTGCTGAGCCTGATCAAGGATGCCGAACTGGTGGGGGTGGCTGATCCGGACGAGGGCCGCGGACAACTGGCCACTGAGCAGTTCGGCTGCCGCTGGTTCCCCTCTTGCGAAACGATGTTGCCCGAGGTGGACGCGGTTTGTATAGCCGTGCCCACCCTGCTGCACCACCGAGTCGGTCTGGCCTGCCTGAAGGCCGGGGTGCATGTGCTGATCGAGAAGCCGATCGCCGCCAGTCAGGAGGAGGCGGCTGAGCTGATCCATGCTGCAGAGCAGGCCGGTCGCCTACTGCAGGTGGGTCACATTGAGCGCTTTAATCCCGCCTTCCGGGAGTTAGTCAAGGTGGTGGCCAATGAGGAGGTGGTGGTGCTTGAAGCCCGCCGCCACAGCCCCAACCCGGACCGCGCCAACGATGTTTCGGTGGTGCTCGACCTGATGATTCACGACATCGACCTTGTGCTCGAGCTAGCCAGGGCTCCGGTGATTCGCTTGGCGGCGGCCGGCGGTCGCAGTGCGGAGGGGCCAATCGACTACGTCAACGCCACCCTGGCTTTTGCCAATGGTGTAGTGGCCAGCCTGACGGCCAGCAAGATGGCCCATCGCAAGATCCGCAGCCTCAGTGCTCACTGCCGCGGCAGCTTGGTGGAGACGGATTTTCTCAATCGCACCCTGCACATTCATCGCCGCGCCAATGAGTCGGTGAGTGCAGACCATGGGGAACTGGTGTATCGATCCGATGGGGTCATCGAGGAGGTGAGCACTACTTCCATCGAGCCCCTATACGCTGAACTCGAACATTTTCTCCAGTGCGTGCGGGGTGTCGAGACCCCGGCGGTAGATGGCTTGCAAGCTTCCCGGGCTTTGCAGCTGGCCGACCTGATCGAGCAGTGCGTCGAGCAGCCCGATCTCTGCATGAGCCTGAAGGCGCCGATCTAGCTTATCGAAATTTGTCTTGAATTAGCAGCTAGCTTTTGGCTTGTGAGCTGGCGCAGGGCTGCCAGCTGCCAGCGGCGGCAAGCCGCCGGAGATGCCAGATAAAAATGATCCCAGGCATCTGCTTTATGCAAACCGTACTGGGACTCAGGAATATTGGGGTGGCGTTGTTGCCAGCCAACCCGCACGGCGTGACCGATCACCACGTCCAACACCAAGTCGTCGTCAAATATCACCTCGGGATTGGCACCCATAAAGGTGATCAGGGTGAGCAGGGTTTCCGTGCACAGTTGGCGATAATCCGGGGCTTCGATCTTGCTGAGCAGGTGATCTACGAGGGCAGCAAAGTTGCGCTCGCCCGGTGTTTTTTCGCTCAATAGGGGTCCGCTATCTAGGCGATTGCGCTTATCCAGCTTGTCGCCGATGACAATGCCGCGGCAATGGTGCAGCAGGTCCCAGATGCCCGGATAGAAATCGCGGGGGACTCGCCCCAAGGCCCCGAGCCGCAGCCGATGTTGTAGCCAGCAGCCGCCCTTGGGAAGCTCCGTCAGGGGATCGGGCACGTCCCAACGCACCCGGCCGCTCACATGCAGTTGCTCCTGGCGCTGCAGTGAGGCCTTGGCGTGCTCAAGGTCAGCCAGCACGGCCCGCAGCCGGCGCTGGATGGCGTGGGGCGGCTGAGCGCAAAGGGCTTCGAAGGCGTCAATGGGGTTGAGCGCGGCTGCGCTGGCCAGTTCGCCGGTGAGCAGTAGCAGCAGCTGACCCAATTGCAGGGTGAGACTGCCGCTCAGCAGGGCCGGCTCATGGCGGGCCAGGCTGTCGAGGGCAAGTAGCAGTTCCTGCTGAAGCATCCACTCGCGGCAGTCTTCACCGCTGAAGCGGCGGATCATGGCGGCGATGCTGGCGCTGCCCTGGGGCTCGCTGATGCGCGAATCGCTTGTGTAATTACGTCCCACTACCACCTGCTTCTGGCGCACCAGCAGGTCGGTGAGGGCATCTTCCAGCTGGGGATGGACCAGATCGAGGGCGCCAGCCACCCGCCGCACCACGTTCCAGTCGGCTTCGGCCAGGGCGCGGCGGTAGACCTCCTCCAGCAGGTCATGCAGGCGCACCGGCTGGCTGCCGGCCGGTCCCTGCAGCCGGGAGTCGGGTCCTAGGCGCCGCACCAGCTGCTCCAGCACCTCGCCCTGCTCTTCCAGGGAGGAGCTGCGCCAGAGCCGATCGGCGAGTTCGCCAATGCTGATGTCCTCCCGTTCAAGCTCTTGCTCCTCCTTGGCGCTAAGGGGGGCCTGGCTGGTGCCAGCCCGCAACGGGGTGGGTATGGGCGCAGGCGGTAGAAGCACGGCCCCTGGCGCTTGGGCAGGCAGCTCTACCCAGCTGCCCTGGTCGATGAGTTCTGCCAAAGGTGCAAGCCGCACGGGGACACCGTCCAGCAGGCCTGCCTGCAACTGCTGCCCCAGCCGTAAAAAGGCATCTGGGTTTGCCCGAAAAGCTCCCTCAGCGACCGGCAACAGCAGCAGTGGCGAGCCGCTGCCCCGCCAGTGGCGCTGCAGAAGGCGCAGCTCGGCGGTCACCGCGTCGACGAGCTGCTCAGGGTCGTCTGCTAGGTAGAAGGTGTCTTCATCAAGCACGGCTGGGAAAAAGGCAAAACAGCTGCTTCCCTGCCGGTAAAGGCGAGCCGTGGCCATGGTTTCCATCCGCACCGGTGGATGGCCGCTGAGGCCGAGGGCGGGGTTGGCACCCACCTGGGCCATGCGCTGGGCTAGCTCCTGGGAGCTGGCGATGCGGATCGGCGGACTGCTGTTGTCTGGGTTGCTGCTGGCGCCATGGGCCAGGGGTAGCCCAGCCGCATTCAGACTGGCCGCGATAGCCGCATTGGCTGGCACTAGAGCCACGAGCACCAGGTCAGCGCCGAGAGTGCTGGGCCGGCGTCGCCCGGTTGGATCGAGATCGTCTGGACTGATTAATCCGGCCAGCAACAGGTCGGAGAGCCAGGTGAGGCTCTGGGTCCACAGCAAGGGCACGTTGGGGTTTGCCAGCCGGAGCTGGCTGCCGGGCTGGCGCCGTTCGGCCTCGATTGCCTCTGCGGGCACCAGGTAGAGCTCGGGCAGCAGGGCGCCCTCTGTCTGCTCCAAGCTCACTTCATGCAGCCGCTGGCGCCACTTGCGGGCCTCCTCCCAGCGCTCCTCGCAGCAGGCCGTGATCAGTTCGTAGGCCCAGAACAAGGGCCATTCGCATTCGATGTGCTGAAACTGAGCCAGTTCCTCCCTTTCGTAGTGCAAGCGGGTGTGGTCTTCGACCACAGTTTGGTGGCCATCGCGGCGGAAGCGCTTATATCCATAGGCCCCACCCAGCTCGGCGCGAATCTTGGCGCGGGTGCGCTGCCGCAGCACTGGGTCGTCCACGGCCCAGGCGGGGTAGCCGATCACCGCTAGGCAGGCGCTATCGACTTCCTTGCTCGCTGATTCCCTCGGCAGCAGGGCGTCTAGGGCCCGGCGCAGCCGCACGATGGCGTCGTGGGGGATCACCAGACAGCTGCGGCCATCACCGTGGGGTCCGTAGAGATCGAGTCCCTCCAGGGATTCCAGAGCGGCCTTGACCAGGCCAATCGAGCTGGCGTTCCGTTCTGGGAGGCCGTGGTTGCCTTTGTCGCCCCTTTCCCAAATTCCGTAGTCGGCTACGCGGTAGGCGCGGGCCACGTAGTACGCCAGGTTTTGCACGAAGTCGCGCTCGTGGCTGCTTTGCACCACCACCAGGCCCGATCGGGTCAGCTGGGCGAGTTGGAGCAGAAACAGCGCAGTGGCATCGAGTTGCAGATGCCCCCAGCCGTCATCGGCCACCACCGCAGCGCCAGTGGCCGTGTCGAACTTGGCGTGGATGGCATGCAGGCGATGCAGGCTGTGCTTAAAGCGCTCCACCTTCGGGGCCTGGCGCAGCATGGCGTTGAGCAGGCCGCGCATCAGTTGCAGCACCCTCGCTTCAAGCTCGTATACGCGGCGACTGGCCCCCCGCAGGCGGCGATGGGCCAGGGCAAGTCCCCAGACGCATTGGATTGAATAAACGCAGTCGCGCACCCAGGCGTCTGCGTAGTTGCCGTGCACGGTATGGGCGGTGCTGGCGGGCAGCAGTCCCGTAATCGGGTGCTGGCGGCTCAACACCACCCGATCAATCTGACTGTCCAGGTCTTGCAGCAGGGCCCAGGCCTGAGCCGGATCCAAGGCGGCTGAAACGGTGGGTTCCGGCGAATGGGCCGGATTGTTCAGTGGCAGGGATTGCGCCATGGATGTCCCTATGCCAGTGGTAGGCCAGCCATATATTCTCCACCCCCACCTCTCCCCCTGATGGCATCAACAGCAACTGAGCCACTGCGCACCAGGGTTCTGGGGGTGCCGGTGAGCGTGTGTCCGGATGTGTTTGCAGCGGCCCTGGCCCTGCGGCAGCGCAGTGGTGGTCAGATAGTCACCCTGAATGCTGAGATGACAATGGCCGCTAGGGCCGATCCAGCCTTGGGGGCTGCCGTCGCCGCGGCGGCCCTGGTGATTCCAGATGGTGCCGGCGTGGTCTGGGCCCTAGGCCGCCAGGGCTACCGGGTGCGGCGTAGTCCTGGGATTGAGCTGGCCCGTGATTTGCTCACTCACGCGGCTTCCCATGGCTGGAGGGTGGCTTTGGTGGGGGGCTCACCGGAGGTGATGGAGCAGCTCACCGCGCGCTTGCGCCGGGAGCTTCCCGGGCTAAGGCTGGTGCTGCATGCCCATGGCTACCAACCGGCTGAAGCCTGGCCTGGCTTGGAGCAGCAGCTGCTGGCGGCTCGGCCCGATCTGGTGCTGGCGGCCCTAGGCGTACCCCGCCAGGAAACCTGGATTCAGCAGCTGCCTGGGCGCAGTGGCGGCCTCTGGATGGGTGTGGGCGGCAGCTTTGACGTTTGGGCTGGAGTCAAAAAAAGAGCCCCCGCTTGGATGGGAGCCCTGCAGATCGAATGGTTGTACCGGCTGATTCAGGAGCCCAGTCGCTGGCGCCGCATGCTCTCTCTACCCAAATTTGCCTGGGAGGTGCTCAGGCAGGGCTGAGGCCGGATTCAGCGAAAGCCGACGGAGGCCTGCCACACGAAGGCAAGCAGCAGAAAAAACAGGGGAATGATCGGCAGGATGTCGACCAGTGGTCCGAATGCTTGGTAGGCCTCGGGGAGTTGGGCCAGGGTTTGCAGGGCGTAGGAAGCCATCCCGGAATTCACTGAGCTAGGGGCGGACGCTACCACGTGTGAGCGGCTGGGGAGTCCGGTTCCCAGGGAGCGAAATCCTCTGCAAAACAGCCGTCGCGGATGGCCTGCCCCATGGCGGTTGAGAAGCGCACCAACTGGGTGATGTTGTGCAAGCTCAACAGAATCTTGCCCAGCAGCTCCTCGCTCTTGATTAGGTGGTGCAGGTAGGCCCTGCTGTGCTGGCGGCAGGCTGGGCAGGGGCAGCTGGCATCCATGGGGGTGTGGTCGTGGCGGAAGCGGGAGTTCTTGAGGTTCCAGCGTTCGCCACCTACCAAGGCAGCGCCATGGCGGCCGAGGCGGGTGGGAATCACGCAATCAAACAGGTCGAAGCCGTTGGCCACGGCGATGGCCATTTCCCGCAGGGTGCCTATGCCCATTAGGTAGTGGGGCACGGCATCAGGCAGCAGCGGCCCCAGCTGGCGCACGATCCGATGCATTTCCTCGGTGGGCTCGCCAACACTCACCCCGCCCACGGCTATCCCGGGCAGGCCCATGGAGGCAACCACCTGGGCCGATTCCTGGCGCAGGTGGGGGAAGCAGCCCCCTTGGACGATGCCAAACAGGGCCTGGTCGGTCTTGGTGTGGCTGGTGATGCAGCGCTCCAGCCAGCTGTGGGTGCGCCGGCAGGCGGCGGCTACGTCTGCCTCACTGGCGGGATAGGGGGGGCATTGGTCGAAGGCCATGGCCACATCGGCCCCCAGGGCCATCTGGATCGCCATCGAGCGTTCGGGGGTGAGCTCGATGCGGGCGCCGTCGCGCGGTGAGCGGAACACCACGCCGTGGTCGTCGATGGTGTTGATATCGCCGAGGCTGAAAACTTGGAAGCCGCCGGAATCGGTGAGCATCGGCCCGTCCCAAGCCATGAAGCGGTGTAGCCCCCCGGCATCCGCCACGATCTGCTCGCCCGGCTGCAGATGTAGGTGATATGTGTTGGAGAGCACCATCTGGGCGCCGGTGTCCCGCAGTTGGGACGCCGTCACCCCTTTCACAGTGGCCAGGGTGCCCACGGGCATGAACCGGGGCGTTGTGACATCGCCATGGGGGGTGTGAAAGCAGCCGCAGCGAGCCCGGGTGCGGCTGCACTGGGCCGTGATGTCGAAGGAGAACGCTGGTGGGAAGCTGATTGCGCCGAACAGGTGCTGTTCCGACGCTAGGTGTCGCTTGCTAAAGCCCGTGCCGAAGTCTTTTCCTGGGCCGATTCCCGGCTGGTTGGGCGATCTGGCCGGAGCCTGGGTGTTTTATTCGGTGCTGCCAGCCTGGCCAGGAGTGCCGCCGCGCTTTGAGCGCATTGCCCGCTTCGCTCCCCTGATCGGCCTGGTGCTTGGCGGGCTGCAGGGCCTTTTCTGGTGGCTTGCCGCTGGCTGGCTGCCCCTTGGAGCCCAGGTGGCCTTGGTGCTGGCCCTTGGGCTGGTGCTCACCGGTGGCTTGCACGTTGATGGCGCAATGGATACGGCCGATGGCTTGGGCGCCGGCCCTAGGGCCTTGGAGGCGATGGCAGATAGCCGGGTGGGCGCATCGGGGGTGCAGTCTCTGGTGGTACTGCTGCTGCTCAAGACAGCAGCCCTGCTTTGCCTAGGGGCCGCTGCCCCGCTGGCCTTGCTCTGGGCGGCTTTCTGGGGCCGGGTGGCACCGCTTGTGGCCATGCAGTGGTTTCCATATTTGAGGCAGCAGGGCAGTGCTGCTTTTCACCGGCAGCACTGGCGGGGTCTGGCCGCGGAATTGGTGCCGGCCCTGCTGGTGTTCGCCCTGGCCCTGCTCCTAGCGGCCTGGACCCGCTGGCCCTGGCCCCAGGGGCTGGGTTTGCTGCCAGCGGTGCTCGTGCCCCTATGGCTCGGCCGCCGGCTCGGCGGCCATAGCGGCGATAGCTACGGAGCCTGTGTGGAATGGACCGAAGCTCTGGCCCTGCTGCTCATGGGCCTGTTGCTGGGTTTGGGGCAGCGGCTGGCAGCCTGAGGCAAAAGGCGTTGCCCCGCTCGGGCAGTTGCCGGGCAACGGCTGCCGGCGGCAACACCAGGTTGAGCTCGCCACCGAGGCTGCGGGCCAGATCCCTGGCCAGGGCCAGTCCCAGCCCCGTCCCCGGCCGCCCCTGCCCCTGCCGCCCCCGGAAACCCTGCTCAAAGATGGCCTGGCGCTCGTTTTCGGCAATCGGCTCGCCGCCATCCCACACCGTCAGTTGCCAATCCCCTGATGCCAGGGCTTGGCAGTCCAGGCCGATGGCCGTGCCGCTGGGGCTGTATCGAAAGGCGTTGTTCAGCAGGTTGGCCAAAATTTCCGCCACGGCGCCACTGTCCCCGTGCCAGTTGGGCAAGCAGGATGGCGGATGCCAGGGGCGGCCCTGCAGTGAGGCCGTGGCAGCAGCTCGCTGCACCAAGGGCTCCAGCCAGTCGAGCAGGGGTTGGCCCTCGGGCCCCACCAGCCCGGGGGGAAGTAGCAGGGGCGCCGCTGCTTCGCCCCCGACTGCTGCTTGTTGGTGGCGGCCCAGCTGGCTGAGGGCATCCACGTAGCGGTTGAGCTGGCGCTCTTCCACCAGCAAGCCTTCCACCAGTGGCCGGTTCTGCTGGTCTTGTTCGAGGCGCCGCAGCAGTAGTTGGCCGAAGGTGCGCAGGGCGGCGAGGGGGTTGCGCAGCTGGTGCAGTAACAGGTCCAATTCGGCTTGCTGGCGCTCGAGGGTTTGCTGCAGCTGCTGTTGTTCCAGATCGAGGCAGAGCGCTTCGGTAAGACACAGGGCGACGGCCTGGAGCCGCTGCCCGAGGCTGTCTGGCCAGGGCACCACGCTGGTTTCCACCTGGATCGCGCCCAGCAGCACCCTTTGGTGGCGCAGCGGCAGCCAGCGCCGCTCCTCGGCGGGCAGGCTCAGCGGGCTGCCGGCTTCCACCGCAGGCAGGGCTCGGCCGTCACTCGGCCACTGACCAATCGGTACAAGTATTGGGGCGTTGGTTTCGCCGGGTTGGGTGACATAAACCACCAGGGAGCTGAGGTCGCCGCGATCAGCGAACTGGGCTAGCTGGAAGCGCAGTAGGGCGAGAAAGCGTTTGGAGACTTGCATCTGCTGCCCTCAACCCTGGCCGTGTTCCAAAAAGTTTGGATAAGGCGTGGGAAAACCAGAAAAAAGTCTTAAGATGAGCGGTATCGACCAATACGGCGCGGTCCGCAAGCGGGCAGCGGTTCGTCGTCGTGACGCCCTCACCCTTTGTTGCCCATTTCGGCAATCTAGGCTACAGCGGTGACAGATCTGACTTTCGTCGATCCTGCTTTCTGTTGTTTTGCACCCCGAATGGGCGGGGTGTGGCGTCACTGACCCCTGGGCCTGCTGACTCTCTCGGACAACAAAACGTTTGGGCGTCGCCCTGCTCTCCGAATTTTGGGGGGTGCGGGTGGGCTGAGTCACGGACCCTGCGCATGTTTTGCGCTCCCACTGTCCGTTCCCCCTCCGGTTTCTCTTCCTCCTCTTAATTCCTCCTTCTCGGGAGCAGTTCAATGTCCAAAAAGCGCAAGCGGATCAGCCGTCGCCGGCTAGCAGGCCAGCGGGTTCTGGCGCATGTCCCCACTTTCAACTTAGAAACCGGCTCCCACAAACCGGTCACGGCAGCACGCCGCTTTATTGCCGAGGAGCTGTTAGTTCCCCCGGCAATTCTGAATGTGCGCCGCAACGAGCACACCACTGACCGCTTCTTCTGGGGCGAAAAGGGTCTGTTCAGTGCCCAGTATGCCGAGGAAAACCACTTCCTCTTTCCTTCATTGCGCACGATCGTCGATCGCGTCGGGGAGGAGGTGCTTTTCGAAGGCATCGAAGCCCTCGCCGCCGACGACTGGGAAGAAATGGAGGAGTACGAATACGCCTTCGTTTGAGCTTGGCTTTGCCCTGGCGTAACTCAGGTGGGCTGCTGGTTGTTCAGCATGACCACTGGCCCGCCAAGTAGCTCCTCAGGGCAGGAAACAGGCAGCTGTCAATTGTGTGGCCGCCTGTAAAGCCAACCAGTTCGGTGTCGATGCCACCGAGTTGCAACTGCTCTTTCAGGGCCTCACTGGCTCCGAAGGGCACCACAGGATCCTGTTCGCCATGGGTGAGCAGGATTTTTGGCAGGCATGCTGCGGCTGGTTGCCAGCCGGGATGGGGGTAGCCGCTGCAGCCGATCAGAGCGGCCAGGGGGAGGCCGCTGCCGGCTGTGGCCACATCAAGGGCCATTGCTGCGCCTTGGGAGAAGCCCAGCAGAGCCGTTTGCTGCAGGGGCACCTCTGTGGCTAGGGCCAGGAGCCGCTCTAGCAGCTGGGTTCGGGCGGCAGGCAGCTGGGGCCAATTTGGCTGTTGCAGGTCGTACCACTGGCGGCCGCTACCGCTGGGGTGCGGCAGTGGTGCCCGCAGGGCCACCACGCTCACCTCTGGCCCCACCAGCACCTCGGCCAGGTCGAGCAGGTCGTCGGCATCCGCTCCCCAGCCGTGCAGCAGCACTAGGCGCCGGTCGCCCAGGTCCGGGCCACTGCGAATCAGTTGGTCGTTGGGCTGGCTGGTTTGGCTACTCATGACGGGGGATCTGTTGCTGCGTAGGTTGGCCCTAGATCTGCACGTTTGGCAGCCATGGCCCCCACGGCCCTTCTCAGCGTCTCCAATAAGGAGGGACTGGTGCCCTTGGCCAAGGGGCTGCTGGAGGCTGGCTATCAGTTGATTTCTAGTGGTGGCACCGCTGCGGCCCTCAAGGCGGCCGGGCTTGAGGTCACCAAGGTGGCTGAGCACACCGGGGCTCCTGAGATCTTGGGCGGTCGGGTCAAGACCCTGCACCCACGCATCCATGGCGGCATCCTGGCCCGCCGCTGCGAGCCCAGCCACCGGGCTGATCTGGAGGCTCAGGGCATTGCGCCGATCGACGTGGTGGTGGTCAACCTTTACCCATTTCGAGAAACCGTTGCCAACCCCGAGGTGGCATTCGATACCGCCATCGAGAACATCGATATCGGCGGACCGGCAATGGTGCGGGCAGCGGCCAAAAATCACGCCGACGTGGTGGTGCTGACCAGCCCCAGCCAATACGGACCCTTTCTTGAGTCTCTGCGCACAGGAGCCATCAGCGCCGCCCTGCGGCGCCAGCTGGCGCTGGAAGCTTTTCAGCACACCGCGAGCTACGACACGGCGATCAGCAGCTGGCTGGCAGGCCAGCTAGCCGGCTCAGGGGAGGTCCCATCAGCGGTGGCGGCGCCCCTGCGACTGGAACTACCCGCCCGTCAGAGCCTGCGCTACGGCGAAAACCCCCACCAACAGGCCACCTGGCACAGCGAGCCCGCTGCCGGCTGGGGCGCCGCGGTGCAACTGCAGGGCAAGGAACTTAGTTACAACAACTTGATCGATCTCGATGCGGCCCTCGCCACCGTGCGGGAGTTTGGCTACGGCCCTGGGGCCCAGCCCGCGGCGGTAGTGGTTAAGCACACCAACCCCTGCGGCGTGGCCATCGGCCACAACGGCGCCGCTGCCCTCAGCCGGGCCCTTGACGCCGATCGGCTTTCAGCCTTCGGCGGCATTGTGGCGATCAACTGTGTGGTGGATCTAGCCACCGCCGAATTGCTGACCAGCCTGTTCCTTGAATGTGTAGTTGCGCCTGGCTTTGACGGACCGGCATCGCAGCGGCTGGCGACGAAAGCCAATCTGCGCCTGCTGGAATTGAATCCTGCGGCGATCGCTCTGGCGTCCAGGCGCCAGCTGCGCACCCTGCTCGGCGGGGTACTGGTACAGGAGCTAGACGATCAACCGGTTGATGGAGCGGCCTGGCAGGTGGTGAGCGAACGCCAGCCCACAGCCCAGGAGCTCGACGACCTCGGTTTTGCCTGGAAGCTTGCCCGCCACGTGCGCTCCAATGCCATCACCGTGGCCAAGGGTGGTCAGAGCCTGGGCATTGGCGCCGGCCAGATGAATCGGGTTGGCTCAGCCAGGCTGGCCTTGGCAGCGGCCGGGGATCGGGCCCGGGGTGCGGTGCTTGCTAGCGATGGCTTCTTCCCCTTCGATGACACCGTGCGGCTGGCCGCTGGTCAGGGCATCACAGCTGTGATTCAGCCTGGCGGCAGCGTGCGCGACGCCGATTCGATCGCCGCCTGCAATGCCCTTGGCTTGGCGATGGTGGTAACCGGTCGCCGTCATTTTCTGCATTAACGCCCTTGCTGGGGCGCAGTGAGTTGTAGTTTCGATTCATAAGTCCTGTTCTGCTGCGCACTTGCCGCAGCCATCCCTTGGCCCCTTCTGACGCCCTGCCCGAAGCCCTCGCCTACAACCTCAACTTCCTCCACCCCCTGCTGATGCTGGGCCTGCTGGCCCTCTCCAGCTACGGGATGCTGCTTGGCCTCAAGGCCAAAAAAACCCGCACCGCCGACGCTGAGACCCGTAAGCAGTTGATCAAGGGGCAGTTTGCCAAGCGCCATTTCCAAATCGGCAGCTTGATCCTGGCGCTCACCGTGCTGGGCACCTTCGGTGGCATGGCCGTCACCTACCTCAACAATGGCAAATTATTCGTCGGTCCCCACCTGCTTGTGGGCATCGGCATGACCTGCTTGATCGCCCTGGCGGTATCGCTCACACCCCTGATGCAGCAAGGCAATCTGATCGCCCGCAAGGCCCACGTGGGCCTAAACATGGCAATGATGACCTTGTTTCTCTGGCAGGCGGTTAGCGGCTTTCAGATCCTCAATAAAATCTGGGAAAACCGCCCTGCTTAGGTGCTGGATTGGGGGCTAGGTTCCAAATTTGAAAGACAGCCCAGCTGATTTAGAACTGGGCGCTTCGCCGGGGTGGGCACTCAAGATCGTGGCTGCCGTGAAAATCTTCCTGAACCTTCCAGGTGAGCCGGCGAGAAATCTGCCTCACGATCTGCCGCAGCAGGTGGTCGCCGCTCGACTGCACCAGCCCATCTGGCAGCAAAGTAATAACCCCAGGTAAGCGGATCCAGACGCTCAAGTCGAGCTCCCAGCGCACCAGGGTCTGGGGTCGGGGATCGTTAGAGGTGCCATCTGCTTCATGAGATTGCTCGAGTTGCAGCGAGGCGTTGAACTCGACGTCGTACAGCCCTTCGAGGTTGGGGTCGCCGCCGGGGTGGGGCATGGTCAGGATCCGATAGAGGCCTTGGTCTTGGGGGAGCAATTCCAGGCCAATGGTGGGCTCCACCTCGAAGCCGAAGTTGCCAAAGGTACCCAGAGTTAGCTCGTAGCCCTGCTTGCCAAGAGATTGGACGCTCATCGGTGCAGCGCAGCGGCGAAACCAGCCTTCGTGGTGATCGAGATACTGGGCAACCACAGGCGGATCGGCACGCATTTCCATCACGTCGGCGAAGGCGCTGGCGTAGCGCCGCACCCGCGGGTCGTCGCTGTGGCGCAGCAATAGACCAGAAGCCAGAGAGTCGCCGCTGGGCGACGGGTCGTCAGCCGGGGTGAGATTCCTTTCTAGCGGTGCGGTTGACAATGACAAAGAAAACAGCGGCAATACCTGGCATTTGACCAGCTCAGGCAGGTAGCTGCCGGTTGGTCTTGGATTCCTTGAATCAATGTAAAGCCCCTTGTGGACTCCAGCGCCACCCGCTGTGACACCAGGACACCGCGGGTGAGCCTCAGGCTTCGCAGAGCACGATCAGCCGCTCGATCACATCCTCAACCACCCGGTCGGGGGTGGATGCCCCGGAGGTAATACCCACCCGGATCGGACCTTCAGGAAGGAAGGGCCGCTCGGTTTCGAGTTCGCCCCCCAGTGGCATGTGCTCGATGCAGTTGTCAGGGCTGATGCGTTCAGGTGTGTCGATGTGGAAAGAGCGGATGCCGCGGCTGACGGCGATCTCCTGCAGGTGGGTGGTGTTGGAGGAGTTGTATCCCCCGATTACGACCATCAGGTCGAGGGGCTCATCCACAAGGGCAAAGATGGCATCCTGCCGCTCCTGGGTGGCGTCGCAGATGGTGTTGAAAGCCAGGAAATGCTCGTTGAGCTCGATGGGTCCGAAGCGCTGCAGCATGGTGCGCTCGAACAGGCGGCCAATTTCTTCGGTTTCGCTCTTCAACATGGTGGTTTGGTTGGCCACCCCCACCCTGATCAAATCCAGGTCGGGATCAAAACCTGGCGAGCAGGCCTTGGCAAAGCGGTCCATGAAGGATTGCCGATCGCCGTTGCCGAGGATGTACTCGCTCACCATCTGGGCTTCGGCCAGGTCGAGCACCACCAGGTAGGTACCGGCAAAGCTGCTGGTGGCGAGGGTTTCCTCGTGCTTTACCTTGCCGTGAATGATCGAGGTGAAGGCATGCTTTTTGTGCTTCTCCACCGTGTTCCATACCTTGGAGACCCAGGGACAGGTGGTGTCAACAATGTGGCAGCCCCGCTCGCTTAGTAACTGCATCTCCTGCACGGTCGCACCGAAGGCAGGCAGGATCACTACATCACCACTTGCCACCTCTGAAAAGTCCTTCACGCCGTCTTCCACGGAGATGAAAAGCACGTCCATCTCCCGCAGGTGGTCGTTGACTGAGGGGTTGTGGATGATTTCGTTGGTGATCCAGATCCGTTCAGTGGGGTAATGGCGCCGGGTTTCGTAGGCCATTGCTACCGCCCGCTCCACGCCCCAGCAGAACCCAAAAGCTTCCGCCAGCCTCACGGTGAGGCGGCCGCTCTCGAGCGAGTAGCCGCTTTCCCGCAGCTTGGCGATCAGATCGCTTTGGTAGGCCTGCTCCAGGCTGCCTGCCACCTCATTGCCCAGACCGAAGCCGCGTCGGTTGTAGCGCTCCGAGTGGTGCAGGGAGCGTTTGAAGGCGCGGGTATCCACAGCAGCTCGGTCACGGTGAAACAACTCTATGGGCCACCTAGGGCAGTGAGGCGGCAACCAGGGTCATCTGATGGAGGCCCTCAATTCCCTGCCAGCCCAGATAGACCCCCAGCACCAGGGCAAATACCCCCACCAGCCATTCGGCCCGATGCACAAGCCAGTCGTTGAGGCGGCTCAGGGGCTGGCGCAGCCTGCCGCCGCTCAGCAGCCAGGCCAGTGGTGGCAGCAGCAGTAGCGAGGTGGTTACGGCCACAAATACGGCGCCCACCTCCAGGTCGCCGCGCAGGGAGGTGTGGTTGGTGAGCAGCATGCCGCCTTCTTTGGCGTAAAAAACCAGATTTTCCGGGCTGATCAAGGCACAGCCGGCCCCCAGCCCGAGCAGGGGAAACCAGTCGAGCTCGGGCAGCTGGCCCATCAGTTGCATCGCCCAGCTCTCCTCACCGATTGCTGCTGCCGGGGTGAGCTGGAAAAGCCCCAGGGCCACCAGGGCGCCGGCGCCAATCAGGTCCATCAACACCTGGCCGCGGCTGCCCAGCTGCATGGCCCAACTGAAGCGACTGCCTACCAGCACCACCGTTGTGAGCGCGCCACCGTTGGCGAGTATCCAGCCCCCCAGGTAGGTGGAGCAGCGTCGCAGCGGGTTGGGGCCCAGCAGTAGCAGGGCCACCAGGGCGATGTTGAGTGGGCTGAACGAAATGCCCAGGCCCAGGGCGATGGTTTGGGTGAGCCAATGGAACGGGAGCATCGCGGGATTGTGGCGCCTGGCCAGCCCCTCAGGAGGGGCTGTGGGCTTCCACCGTGGCAAGACCCTTCCAATTCACCTCGCTAGCCGTGAAGCTGTAGCGGCAGGGCAACACCTCCACGCCAGCCGCCAGGGCCTGGCGAAATAGTTCGCCATAGCGCGGATCGGCCGAGTCGCCAGGGGCAAAGCGGGTCACGTCGCTGCGGCTTAGGCAGGGAACTAATACGGCCCGGCTCTGCGGCAGCAGAGCCATCAGCTCCACCAGGTGTTTTTGGCCCCGTTCGGTAACGGTGTCTGGGAAAAGGGCCAGTTCTCCCATGGTCCAGGTGGTGTTTTTCACCTCCAAGTAGATGGGTCGCGGATCGGCGGCTCCTGCCGGTGGGGTGAGCAGCAGGTCGATGCGGCTGCGGCGCCCTTCGCCGTAGGGCACCTCGGCCCGGATGGTGGCGACCGGCCCCAGCCAGGGTTCAAGGCAGCCGGCCTCAATCGTGGCCCGTACCAGATGGTTGGGTAGGGCCGTGTTGATGCCTACCCAGATGGGTGTGCCATCTGCCCCGAGCACCTGGGCCTGCTCCCAGGTCCAGGCCAGCTTGCGGCTGGGGGAAGGGGCATGGCGCAAGCGCACCTGGCCGCCGGGGTGCAGCACCCCGGTCATCGGGCCCGTGTTGGCGCAGTGGGCCGTGACCAGCTCACCGTTTTCTAATTCGACATCGGCCAGGAAGCGCTTGTAACGCTTAACCAAGGTGCCCTCCACCAGGGGACCGAGGCTGAGCACGCAGGTGGCCATGGCAGATAGGGCTATGCCAGCCATACTGCCGCCAACTCCCGGGCTTTTGGTCCCACTGGATGGCGAAGTCCCTCAGGCGCATCGCTCTGGTCGTGGCAGTGGCCACTGCCCTCAGCAAGTTGGCCGGCCTGGTGCGGCAGCAGGCCATTGCAGCAGCCTTCGGCGTTGGTGCCGCTTACGACGCTTACAACTACGCCTATGTGCTGCCGGGCTTTCTATTGATCCTGCTGGGCGGCATCAACGGCCCCTTCCACAGCGCCATGGTGAGTGTGCTGGCCCGTCGGCCCCGCCAAGAGGGTGCCCACGTGCTGGCGGCGATTAACACCCTGGTGGGGGCGGGTTTGATCGGGGTAACGGTATTGCTGTTGGTTTTTGCTGGCCCCCTGATCACCCTTGTGGGGCCGGGCCTCGATGCCACCCGTCACGACATCGCTGTGCTGCAGCTGCGCTGGATGGCGCCGATGGCCCTGTTTGCCGGGCTGATCGGCCTGGGCTTCGGAGCCCTTAATGCTGCTGATGAGTTTTGGTTGCCCTCGGTTAGCCCGTTGCTTTCCAGTGTGGCCGTGATCGCCGGTATCGCCTTGCTGTGGTGGCAGCTTGGTGCAGCCATCACCCTGCCCACCACCGCGGTACTGGGCGGCGTGGTGCTGGCCGGCTCCACCACCTTGGGGGCGGTGCTGCAGTGGTTGATTCAGCTGCCGGCGCTGGCCCGTCAAGGGCTGCTCCGCTTTCAGCTTGTCTGGGACTGGAAAGACCCCGGCGTGCGCGAGGTGCTGCAGGTGATGGGACCCGCCACTCTGTCGTCGGGAATGCTGCAGATCAACGTTTTTGTGTCCCTGTTCTTCGCCTCGGGCATCCCGGCGGCGGCGGCGGGCCTGGGCTACGCCAACCTGCTGGTGCAGACCCCCCTGGGGCTGCTCTCCAATGCCCTGCTGGTGCCGCTACTGCCGGTATTTGCCCGGCTGACAGCGCCGGAAGATCGACCTGCGCTGATCGGCCGTATCCGCCAGGGACTGATGCTCTCCAACGCCAGCATGCTGCCCCTGGGGGCCTTGATGGTGGCGCTGTCTTTGCCGATCGTGGCGCTGATCTACGAGCGGGGGGCCTTCAATGCTGGTGCTGCGAAGTTGGTGGGCGATCTGCTGATGGCCTACGGCATTGGCATGCCCGCCTATCTGGCTCGCGACGTGCTGGTGAGAGTTTTTTATGCCATCGGCGATGGGGTAACCCCGTTCCGCTGGTCGCTGGCGGGAATCGGGCTGAATGCGGTCTTCTGCTGGGCCTTCGTGGGCGGACCGCTGCCCGGTCAGGGTCAGCTGCTGCCCGGGCTCTACTGCGGTGCCTCCGGCCTGGTGCTGGCCACGGTGGCGGTGAACCTGATCACCTGCGTGGGTTTGCTGCTGGCGCTGCAGTCCCGGCTAGGCGGGCTGCCCCTGAGGCTGTGGCTGCGCGACACGATGCTGCTGTTTGGCGCTGCGGTGTTGGCCGGCCTGACGGCCTGGGCAATAGCAGCAACTGTGGCTTGGCCTACCGGTCTCTGGGGGCGTTTGCTGGAGTGCAGCTTTGCCGGAGGAGTGGGAGTGTTGGTTTATGGCTTGGTGGCCAGCCTGGCCCAGGTGCCCGAGGTCAAGGATCTGACCGATCAATTGCGGGAGCGCATTCCTCGAATTCGAGTCAAGCGCTAGGGGTCGAGACGAACATCCCGTTCAGCTCTCACGTGCACTGGAATCTCCAGGTGGGAGCGGCCCAGCATCCGGGGGCCGTCCACTGAAAAGATGCGTGCCTCAATGCCGAATTCTTTAAAGGCGGTCTCCAGCTCCTGAATCAGGGCTTTTTCAACCTGGGCCTCAGCGTCCACTACCTTGCCGATCAGGCGTCCGCCTAGGCGACCCAGGCGTTGACGCACCACATCGCGGGCGTTGGTGACCTCAATGACCAGCACAGCCCAACGCCAGGTGGGGCAACCTTATCGGCAAAACGGCTCCAGCACCTCTTCGAGATCCCTTAGCTGGCCGGCGGGTACCAGCCGAGCCAGGGGCAGCCGGGTGGAACCGGATCCGATCGGCACCTGTACCGCCTCGAGGGCCTGGCGCGCGCACACCTCCGCCCCCTGGTCCAGCCGGGCGGAACATTCGATCGCCAGGGTCTGGGCCAGCCCGGCGTCGCCGAGGTAAAGGTGCCAGCTGGCCACTTGCACATACAGGCGATCTGCCAGTGCTAGTTCCAGGTCCTTGAGGTCTGTGGCGGATAGGGTCATGGCTGGGAGGCTGGACGTAGTGCTACTACAGCGACGGCGTGCACCAGCAACACCATTAGCCAGCCCAAGCTGAGCCAGTTCAGGTGGGTCCAAGGGTGACGCATCTCCTGCACCAACCAGAGGCCGCTGTTGAGGGCGGCGAACAGGGCGGCGTGGAGCGTCAGGTTCACGATCCGTTCGAAGTGCCTGTATGTGGGGTCTTCGGGGTTGGCGGGGCCGTACCAGCGGATGGGCATGAAAGGAAGTGGTGATGTCGGAGTGTTTGACGGATGGGCCCTCCGTGCGGTGAAAATGGTCCCATGCGCTTGTAGCTCAGCGGATTAGAGCATCTGACTACGGATCAGAGGGTCGGGAGTTCGAATCTCTCCAGGCGCGCCTTAATTAGAACCGCCCTTGGGCGGTTTTTTTGTGGGTTGGGTTCGAGATGGGGTGCTCCCTGGCCCCGTTTCGGTACTTACGATCACTGCACGAATCCAACTTTCACCATGGCCAACCCCGGCGGTGCTGCTCTCAACCAGTCCTTAGCTGCCGGAGATCCCGCCATTGCTGAGCTGATCCAGAAGGAGCTGCAGCGTCAGGAAACCCACCTGGAGTTGATCGCTTCCGAAAATTTCACCTCCCGGGCGGTGATGGAGGCCCAGGGCTCGGTTCTCACCAACAAGTACGCCGAAGGCTTGCCTGCCAAGCGCTACTACGGCGGCTGTGAGCATGTGGATGCGATCGAGGCGCTGGCGATTGAGCGGGCTAAGGAGTTGTTTGGGGCCGCCTGGGCCAATGTGCAGCCCCACAGCGGCGCCCAGGCCAACTTCGCCGTGTTCCTGGCGTTGCTGCAGCCCGGCGACACGATCCTGGGCATGGACCTCAGCCACGGCGGCCACCTCACCCACGGCTCGCCCGTGAACGTAAGCGGTAAGTGGTTCAAGGCTGTTCACTACGGCGTGGACCCCGACAGCCAGCAGCTCAATTTCGACACGATCCGCCAGCTGGCCCTGGAGCACAAGCCGAAGCTGATCGTGTGCGGCTACTCCGCCTATCCCCGCAGCATTGATTTCGCGGCCTTCCGCGCCATTGCCGATGAGGTGGGCGCCTACCTGCTGGCCGATATGGCCCACATCGCCGGTCTGGTGGCGGCGGGCGTGCACCCCAACCCGGTGCCCCATTGCGACGTGGTGACCACCACCACCCATAAGACCCTGCGGGGCCCCCGCGGCGGCCTGATCCTCTGTAGGGATGCAGAGTTTGGCAAGCAGTTTGACAAGGCCGTGTTCCCCGGCAGTCAGGGCGGCCCGCTCGAGCACGTGATCGCCGCCAAGGCGGTGGCCTTTGGTGAGGCCCTACAGCCCAGCTTCCGCGTTTACAGCCAGCAGGTGGTGGCCAACGCCCAGGCCCTCGCCGAGCGCATCCAGGAGCGCGGCATTGCCGTGGTCAGCGGCGGCACCGACAACCACATCGTGCTGCTGGATCTGCGCGGCATCGGCATGACCGGCAAGGTGGCCGACCTGCTGGTGAGTGATGTGCACATCACCGCCAACAAGAACACGGTGCCCTTCGATCCCCAGTCGCCCTTCGTGACCAGCGGCCTGCGCCTGGGCACCGCTGCCTGCACCACCCGTGGTTTCGACGAGGCCGCCTTCCACGAGGTGGCCGATGTGATCGCCGATCGCTTGCTCAATCCCGAAGACAGCGCCATTGAGCAGCGCTGCCGCGATCGGGTTGCGGCTCTCTGTGAGCGCTTCTCGCTTTACGCAGCAGCGCGTGAGCTTCAGCACGCTTGATCCAGTTCAACGCCCGTAAGGTGGGTACTGAAGGCCATTTTTCGGCTTGCTTCGGTCTGATTCAGTGACCCTCGCCTACAGCCCCAACGCGGCCGCCTTGCTCACTTTTGCCGTTGCTGCTCTGTGCACGGCTCTGGTGGTGCCAGTGGTACGCAGGCTCGGACTGCGCTGGGGGTTGGTTGATACTCCCGATGCGCGCAAGCAGCACACCTCTCCCATGGTGCGCCTTGGCGGGGTCGGCATTGTTATCGCCTTCAGTGCAGCCTTGGGCCTCATCTGGGCATTGGGTGGGTTCGCCAACCTGCCCGCTGAAAAGGACCAGTTGATCTGGACCACCCTGGCCGGCGCCCTTTGCTTTTTTTTGATTGGGCTGGCAGATGATCTTTATGCCCTGCCGCCCCTGCCCCGCTTGGCCGGCCAGTTGGCCATTTCGATGGTTGCCTGGAACGAGGGTGTGCGCATCGGCAACATCGAGATCCCCATGGGCTGGTGGGGAGGTTCTGATCTGCTGCTGCCATTGCCAGAGTGGCTAAGCCTGCTGGCAACGGTGATCTGGTTGGTGGGTATCACCAACGCCATCAACTGGCTCGATGGTCTTGATGGTCTGGCGGCCGGCGTGAGCGGTATCGCTGCAGTGGGTTTGTTGTCGGTGAGTTTCAGCCTGCATCAGCCTGCTGCTGGCCTGCTGGCCGCGGCGCTGGCCGGCAGCTGCCTCGGGTTCCTGCGCCACAACTTCAACCCTGCCCGCATCTTTATGGGCGACGGCGGCTCCTATTTTTTGGGCTTTGCCCTGGCGGCGATCAGCATCGTCGGCCCGGCCAAGGGGCTCACCAGCGTCAGCCTGTTGCTCCCGCTGCTGATCCTGTCGCTGCCCTTGGCCGACATGTCGGCTGTGATCATGGGTCGCCTCAGCGAAGGCCACTCTCCCTTCTATCCCGATCGGCGCCACCTGCACCACCGGCTACTAAGGACGGGACTGAGTCATCGCCGCACCGTGTTGCTTATTTATGCCTTCACCCAGTGGTTGGGCTCCCTCGCCCTGGTGCTTGTGAATGCTGAATTGCGCTTCCTCTGGCTGGCCCTGGCTACAGCGGTGTTGATCTGGGTGCTGGTTAGTACTCGCCGGGCCTTGCAGCAGCCTGCGGCCAACGGGGAGCTGTGAGGCTGTGACAGCCGAGATTCTCTGCATCGGCACCGAGCTGCTGCTCGGCAACATCACTAATGGCAATGCCCGCTGGCTGGCCGAGCAGCTGGCAGCCCTGGGCATCGCCCACCAGCGCCAGAGCGTGGTTGGCGACAACCGCCCGCGCCTGATGGCAGCGGTGCGGGAAGCGGCAGGTCGCTGCCGGGTGTTGATCACAACCGGCGGCCTCGGCCCGACCCCAGACGACCTAACCACCGAAGCTATCGCTGCTGCTTTTGACACGCCCCTGGTGGAGCACCCAGAGATCTGGAGCGACATCCAGGCCCGCATCGGCGCCCGCGGCCGTTTCTGTTCCCCCAGCAACCGCAAACAGGCATTCCTGCCCGAAGGGGCGGCGGTGTTGCCAAATCCCACCGGCACCGCCCCCGGCATGATCTGGACCCCGCCAGCGGCCCCGGGCATCCAGCCCGGATTCACCGTGCTCACTTTCCCTGGCGTGCCAAGCGAAATGGAGGCGATGTGGTTTGGCACCGCAGAGCCATGGCTGCGCTCAGCTGGTTTGGCTGAGGGGGTGTTCGCCAGTCGCATGTTGCGCTTTTGGGGCGTTTCCGAGTCGGCTCTGGCTGAGCAGATGGCCGATCTGCTGGCGCTCGAAAACCCAACTGTGGCTCCCTACGCCGGCGCCGGTGAGGTGAAGCTGCGCCTCACGGCCAGGGCAGCCAGCGTTGCTGAAGCCCAGATCCTGCTGGCTCCGCTTGAGGCGCAGATCCGGGCCCGCTCCGGTAGGGCCTGCTTCGGCGTCGATGACGACAGCCTGGCCAGTGTGGTGCTCGAGCAGCTGCGCCGCCGCGGTGAGACGCTGGCGGTAGCTGAGAGCTGCACTGGCGGTGGGCTGGGGGCGGCCCTAGCGGCGGTGCCCGGAGCCTCTGATTGCTTTATTGGTGGCGTGATTGCCTACGCCAACTCGATTAAGCAGGCGTTGCTTGGGGTGCCGCAGGCCCTGCTTGAGAGCCACGGCGCCGTGAGCGATCCGGTGGCCCTCGCCATGGCTGAGGGCGCCCGCCGTGCAACTGGTGCCACCTGGGCCATTGCTGTGACCGGCATCGCCGGCCCGGGGGGTGGCAGCACTGAGAAGCCGGTGGGACTTGTGCATATCGCCATTGCCGGCCCGGATGGTTGCAGCAGCGAGGCAGTGCGCTTTGGCGCCACGCGCGGCCGGGCCTGGATTCAGCGCTTGACTACCGGTGAGGCGCTCCATCGCTTGCGGTTGCGCCTGGCCGAGACCCCCACTTACTTGTGAATGACAACATCCACGCCGCTGCTGCGGCGTTTCACCAGCACGCCGGTGTCCACCTCACCCCGGTGCAGCTGCAGATCAATCTCCTCCTCGCCCAGCCGCAGCCCATGGATCTCCAGCAGGTTGATCCGCTCCGGTAGCACCGGATTGCGGAACAGCACCTCGACACGCCCACTTTCGGCATTGTGGCCGATCCACATGCCGGTGATTGCCTCCAGCAGCCCGAAGAGACTGCCACTCGCCCATGCCTGGGGGCTGCAGGCCACCGGGTAGTGGGTGGGCCCTTCGTCGGGCTGGCGCTGGAAGCCGCAGAACAGTTCCGGTAAGCGATGCAGGGGCATGGCCTGGGCTGTGTCGAACAGTCCCATCAGCACTCTCATCGCCTCCGGGGTGTGGCCGTAGCGGGTGAGCCCCAGTGCTATCAAAGAATTGTCGTGGGGCCACACCGAGCCGTTGTGGTAACTCATCGGGTTGTAACGGGCTTCCCCTTCATCCAGGGTGCGAATTCCCCAGCCGTTGAAGCTGGTGGGGGCCATCAGCTGGCGGGCGATCGCGCTGGCTGCTTTCTTGCTCGCCAGACCGGTCCAGAGGCAGTGGCCCGCATTGGAGGCGCGCACTTCGCAGGCCTCGCCCTTGCCGTCGAGGGCCAGGGCATAGGAGCCGATCCGCTCGCACCAAAAGGCGTCGTGGAAGCGCCGCTGCAGCTGGCTGGTCTCCTGGAGTAGTCGCTCGGCCTCGGCGTCACGGCCGAAGTGCCGCTGGATGTGGGCCATCGCCCGGCGGGCCCCATAGCTGTAGGCCTGCACTTCGCATAGCGCGATTGACCCCTCCGCCAGGCGGCCATTGGCGTGGTGCACGGCATCTTCAGAATCTTTCCAGCCCTGGTTGCGCAGGCCCCCCTGGGCGGCGCACTGGTAGCGCAGGAAGCCATCGGGAGCTCGGCCCTCGGTGTTGCGAATCCAGGCCATCGCTGAATCCAGCGCGACGTGTATCTCGCGGATGAAGGCCTGATCGCCGCTGCGCATCAGGTAATCACCCGCCAGGATTAGAAACAAAGGGGTGGCATCGACGCTGCCGTAGTAATGCGCAAAGGGAACCTCGCCCAGGGCGGCCATCTCCCCCAGCCGGGCCTCGTGGAGCACCTTGCCGGGCTCCGCATCGTTGGCGGGGTCGCTACGGCGAGCCTGATGTTCCGCCAGATAGCCCAGTACGCCACGGGCCAGCCTCGGCTCGAACAGCAGCAACTGCCGGGCTGTGATCAGGCCATCGCGGCCGAACGGACAACTGAACCAGGGCACGCCGGCGTATGGGTAAAGGCCGTGGTCGAGCTGGCTAGCCAGCAGGTGCACATCCGAGGTGGAGCGAGCGATCCAGCAATTGAAGGCGGGATTGTCGGTGGTGACGCTGGCGGCGAGACGGTTTGCCTCGCGGAAGCGCTCCACCGCCGCCTCCAAGGCTGCATCGAATGCTGCCTCCGGGGTGGGCTGCTGGTGGCTGCCATTGGGATGGAAGTCGAGCACCAGGCACAGCCGCCGCGGTCGGCGGGGCTCAAGTTGCAGGCTCACCTGAATGCAGGCTTCGGTTACCTCCTGGATGGGGCCGCTAAGCCGCACCAGGGTGAAGCGATCGCTGTTGTCCAGCCCGCTGTAAACCGCTTCCAGGCCCTCAGAGGTGCAGGTGTGCACGGTGCGACCGCGCTCCGGTCGCTCATAGCCCCTCACCTCGAAGATGTCCCGAAAGTCGGCGTCGAAGTGCAGCGTGATCGGCACCTGCAACGAGGTCTGAGCAAAGCTGGTGAAGGTGAGTTGCTGTAGGCAGGAGGTTGGTGTAAGCACCGTGCTCCGCTCGAGGTGCACGGTGCCGTCGTCGTTGCTGAGATGACTTACCTGCAGGCCCAGTTCCCCCCTCTCGGTGGAGCTCAGCACCGCCCCAGGTCGTTCCCACAATTGCCATTCCAACCGGCTGACATGGCGCGTGCCGCGGTGGAATACACCGGAGTCCGCATGGGTGTCGGGGTGGATCTCGCCACGGGCATCGAGCATCGCGAAGGTTTCCCCGTTTTTCAGCACGAACGGGGGGAGTACGTCATGCGGCATGGGTCAGGGGATTAAGGGGTGGACAGGGGCGATGTAGGGGGCGGTGGTTGCCATTGCCTTCGTGGGTCTCGATCAAGCGGCGGTACAGCTGCTCGTACTGCTCCGCCTGTCGGGTCACGCTGAACCGGTCTTCAAAGTCGCGTCGCACGGTGTGGCGATCGAGCTGCTCGAGTCGCCGCACAGCGGCAACGGCTTCGGCAATCGAGCTCACCAGCACGCCGTTGATGCCGGGCCTTATCACCTCCGGGGTGGAGCCGTTGCGCCAGGCGATTACCGGGGTGCCACAGGCGTTGGCTTCGATCATCACCAACCCGAAAGGCTCGGCCCAGTCGATCGGGAACAGCAGGGCCAGGGCGTTGCCCAGCAACTCCTGCTTACCGGCATCGCCGACTTCCCCGACAAACTCCACCAAGGGATTGCCCTCGATCAGGTTTGCGATCTGACTGCGGTAATAGGCCTGATCGCTGCTGTCAATCTTGGCTGCCACCTTCAGCAGCATCCCAAGTTGGCCGGCAATGGCGATGGCCCGGTCGAGGCGTTTCTCCGGCGAAATGCGGCCCACGAAGGCCAGGTAGTTCTGGGGTGAGCGCACCGGCTGGTAAAGATCCAGTGGTAAACCGTGGTACACAGTTGCTAGCCAGCGGGCGTCCGGCAGGGGTTTGCGCTGGGCTTCGGAGATCGATACCAGAGGCAGCTGGTGAAACTGGCGGAACAGCTGGGCCCGGTCAGGTGCTGTCAGTGGCCCATGCAGGGTGTTGAGGTGGGGCACGGGCAGGTGCCGCATTAGGGGGTAGTGGCTGGTTCCGGTGTGGAAGTGGAGCACGTCGAAACGATCGAGCTGATCCATCAGCTGGTCCAGCTGGATCAGCTCCGGCACTGTGGGGTCGCCGTCGTAGCTCGCCAGCCGTAGAGCTTCGGGCACGCAGGGGAACAGTTCGGCGCTGGTGCGGGAATCGCCGCTGGCGAACAGGACCACCGCATGGCCGCGACGCACCAGTTCTTCGGTGAGATAGTGCACCACCCTTTCCGTGCCGCCATAGCGGTGGGGCGGAATGCTCTCGCAGAGTGGTGAAATCTGGGCAATTCGCATTGCTGCCGCGCACGTTTGAGGTGTCGCGGAACGCTCGGCCCGAGACCTTTCAGTAATAGGTAGGTTTCTTGGGCTTGAAGCGGCCAAATCCGAGGCGAATGGAGCCCCGGGTGCAGCTTTAGGCTCATTTGACAGTCGAACGGGCTATCCGTGAGTGCCGGCACCCTCTACGACAAGGTCTGGGATCTGCATCGGGTGGCCCAGCTGCCTGGCGGCTCCACCCAGTTGTTTATCGGTCTGCACCTGATTCACGAGGTGACCAGCCCGCAGGCATTTGCAGCCTTGCAAGAATTGGGCCTGCCAGTTCGACACCCTGATCGCACCGTGGCCACGGTTGATCACATTGTGCCTACCACCTCCCAGGCGCGGCCCTTCGGCGACTCGCTGGCGGAGGAGATGCTCGTCACCCTCGAGCGTAATTGCAGCGACTACGGCATCACCTTGCATGGCCTGGGTAGCGGTCGCCAGGGCATCGTGCATGTGATCGCTCCCGAATTGGGTCTTACCCAGCCGGGCATGACCGTTGCCTGCGGCGACTCCCACACCTCCACCCACGGGGCGTTTGGGGCGATTGCCTTTGGCATCGGCACCAGCCAGGTGCGCGACGTGCTGGCCAGTCAGAGCCTGTCGATGGGCAAACTCAAGGTGCGGCGGATTTGGGTGGAGGGTCGACTGCAGCCAGGTGTGTACGCCAAAGACTTGGTGCTGCACATCATTCGGGTGCTGGGGGTCAAGGGTGGTGTGGGTTACGCCTACGAATTCGCCGGCCCAGCCATCGATGCTCTGGCGATGGAGGAGCGTATGACCCTCTGCAACATGGCAATCGAGGGCGGTGCCCGTTGCGGCTATGTCAACCCCGACGCAGTCACCTTTGCTTACCTGCAGGACCGGCCCTACGCCCCCAAGGGTGAAGCTTGGGAGCGGGCCCTGGCTTGGTGGCGCGGCTTGGCCAGTGGTTCAGAAGCGGTCTTTGACGATGAGGTGCGCTTCGATGCCGCGACCATTGCTCCAACGATCACCTGGGGGATCACCCCTGGCCAGGGCATTGGCGTTGATGAAACCGTGCCCACCCTGGAGCAGACCGAGCCGGACGAGCGGCCCCTGGCCCAGGAGGCCTACCGCTATATGGATCTGCAGCCCGGCACTCCGATTGCTGGCACGCCGGTGGATGTCTGTTTTATTGGCAGTTGCACCAATGGCCGCCTGTCCGATCTGCGGGCGGCTGCGGCCGTTGCCAAGGGGCGCCACGTGGCTGGAGGTGTCAAGGCGTTTGTGGTGCCTGGCTCCGAGCAGGTAGCGGCTGCTGCGGAAGCCGAAGGGCTCGATCAGGTGTTCAGGGAGGCTGGCTTTGAGTGGCGTGAACCCGGCTGCTCAATGTGCCTGGCCATGAATCCAGATCGGCTTGAGGGCCGCCAGATCAGCGCTAGCTCAAGCAACCGCAACTTCAAGGGTCGCCAGGGTTCGGCGACCGGTCGCACCCTGCTGATGAGTCCGGCGATGGTGGCTGCCGCCGCGATTGCCGGCAAAGTCAGCGACGTGCGCCAGCTGTTTCCGATCACGCCTTGCCTGCAGCCATGACCAGCTCTTGCTTTCCCGTTGGCCCGATCTCGGCTGTGCGTGGCAGCGCCGTTGTCATCGTTGGCGACGACATCGACACTGACAGAATCATTCCAGCCCGTTTCCTCAAGTGCGTCACCTTTGACGGGCTCGGTGAGCAGGTGTTTGCCGATGATCGGGCCGAGCTCTCTGGGGAGCACCCCTTTGATCGAGCGGAGTTCCAGGGGGCCTCTGTGCTTGTGGTGAACCGCAACTTTGGTTGTGGCTCCAGTCGCGAGCATGCCCCTCAGGCCCTGATGCGCTGGGGTATCCGGGCGGTGGTGGGGGAAAGCTTCGCTGAGATTTTCTATGGCAACTGCTTGGCCCTGGGGATTCCCTGTTTCACCGCATCCCACGCCAGCGTGCTGAGCCTGCAGGAGGAGCTGAGTGTTGATACCGGCCAAGAATTACGCCTGTCGCTCGTGCCTGCCTGCCTGGAAACCTCTCAGGGGCGAGTTTGGCAGCTCGAACTTCAGGCCGGTCCCCAGCAGATGCTGGGCTCTGGGCAGTGGGATGCCACTTCCCAATTGCTGGCCCACGACTCAGAGCTGAATCGCACCGCCGCATCTTTACCTTATATCAACGGCTTCTAGGCCTGGGCACGAAGGGTGTGCCACTGCCGGTGAAGTTGAAGTCGTTAAGCTTGACGCGGATGCCGCCAATGCCGTCGTATGGGCTATAGAAGACGCCAACCTCGTAGGAGCGGCGTTGTAGTTTCAATTCCACATAGGAATAGGAGGCGTCGCCATAGAACTCGGAACCATTGTCGATGTTGAAGGTGGCGCCAGCTTCCAGTACGATTGGACCGTAAATCTGTTGAGCTGCTTGAAAACTTAGGGTGCGCAGGTCTACCGTGCGATCAAAGCCGAATGGGCTAGCGCCGTTTAAAAAAGTGCCGGCTATTGAGGCCGAAAAGCGGGTGTAGTCGAAGAAAGGCCGGTCAAATTGCCCTAGGGTGAAGGAGGGTCCACCCCATAAGGTCAGGGTGCTCTGGTTTGCGCCGTCGCTATAATTGGCTGCGTAGCCACTGGCGCCGAAGTTTATGCCTAGGCCAGGTACTGTCGGTGTTGGAGCATAACGCAAACCCCGTTTAGGGTCGTCGCTGGCGTCGAGGGCAGAGCCCTGCCAAAGCTGCAGGGTGGTGCTTGCTGACAAGTTGGCGTAACTGCGCCACAGGGTGTCCAGCGTATCTGTTTGAAATAATGTCGCCTCATAGGCGCCGGATTGGGCCGCCCAGTTGAGATTAATAGGTAAAAAATATGGGCCTTTGCGGGGGGGCGCCTGACCTTTTGGCTGATTCAGGAGCACGTTTCCAGCCAGATTAGCGCCGAATGAGTAAACAACAGTTTGCAATCCAAGGCTGCCGTTGTAGATGCGCTCGCGATAGGAGCCAAATAGGTCGGCGTTTGCACTTGTATGACCGGGCAGGTTTAGAGGAGCCGTCAGACGGCTGGTGCTGCGGGTGCCGGAGCGGAAGTTATCCGGATTGAGAGTAGACAGGCTGGCTTCGGCATTCAAAGAGAGCCAGCCCATGGGCAGGTTGAGTGCCGCCAGCAGGCCGAACATATCTGCGAGCTTGGCTGTCTGTTCGCTGGTGGGGCTGGCCAGGCTTTGCCCGGGAAGTACGTAACTGCTGGTTCGGCCCTCTAGGGCCCGCTGCACATTCAGCTGGGGCTGGAGCTGCAAGCTGCCCCGCGTGCCCAGTTTGATTGGCTCGAGATTATAGCCAAGAAAAAAGCCATCGCGATCTTCTTTATCGGTATCCCAAGCAAAACGAGCTTCTTCGGCTCCGACGGTTGTGTTGGTGATCGCCGGCAGGGAGAGCTTGCCATCTAGGAGGATCTGGGAGCTGCGGCTATTGATGCGGGTGACGCCGCGCTCATCCATAACTGCCACCACCTTGCGCGCCAAGCTCCAGGATGCGGCAGGCGTAAAGGGGTCGTTGGTGAAGGCGATTTGCTCGGCAGTCCAGCGGCTGCCTTGGATCTTGATCTGGGATCCCTGAAAGCGGATGCGGCTAATCGTGCCTGCTTTGTTTGTGGGTGGCCGATAACCCTGGCTATTGCTGTTGAGCGAGTCTGTGGTGTCAATAACGGCGCCCAGGTCGAGTTTGAGGTTGGTGCTCCAGCTCTGCTGAAACGTCACGTTGCTCACCCTTGAATCCACCTCTGGCAGTTTCTCGATCTCAGCTGCGGCGATGACAGGCTTCCCAGGTCCCATCGGGACGGCTTGAGCCGGCGGCCCTCCTGTTTGGGGTGGGCCGAAAGCAACCGACTCAAGGGCCCGGTTTAGGGGCAGAGCCGGCGTCGAGAGATCACTTCCGGGGCAGCCGGCAGCCGCTGGCATGGTCGGAAGGCTGGTGCGACCGGGTGGTAAAACTCGCACTACGGCCCGATTGCCTGGATCGGCGCTGAGGGGCGGACAGGCAAAGGGGAGACGAACTGCCTCGAGCGACTGATCGTCTGTTTTGGTGCTGGGCTCTCTGGAATTGATGTCTCTAGCTAGGGTATCTTGCTCGATGACGCCGTAGACGTCTTCAAGCTCGCCGCTGCCTTCCCAATCGCTAAAACGCAGGTGGCTTGCCTGCAGATATTGATCCCCCCTGATCAGCCGAACCTGGCCGCTGGCATAGACGCTGCGGCTTGCTTCCGCTACTTCTACCCGGTCTGCTAGCAAGATCCAGCCATTAAATTGGGCTTGCACATTGCCAGTGGCAACAAATCGGCCGAGTTGCTGGTCGTAGCCCTGTTGGTCGGCCCTGATTACAGCGAAGTTGGGAGCATATTTAACTAACCCAGGTGTAATGACCGCTTCTTGCTGGCTGGGGTTATCCCTTGCTTGAGCTGCGGGAGCAAACAAAGCAGACAGGCAAGCCGCGGTTACTAGCGGACGAACGAATATCCTGAAAGGCAGCATCTTCGGGAGCCTCTGGTGGGGACCGCCAGCCAGATCCATCAGCCTTCTTGGCCTCTACCTTCTTGGCCTCTATGAGCCCGAAAATTTGGAGGCAGCGTGGCTGGAATCAGCACAATTAATCAGATGGGCAGGCCCTTTGGGGGATCATCCCACAAGTGGAATCAGGATCTTGCCAAATACCAGCTGATCAATCTTCCAGGTCTTTACGGCTGGGGGTCCGACTGGGGTCGCTGGCTAGGAAGCCAAATACAAAGATCCCTATAAAGAAGAAGACAACCGAATAAACCGAAATCTTGAGGGCGAGCATGGTTCGGCCTTGGGGAACGGCGAGCTGGTGACAGGGAGTGACAGGTGCCTTTAAGGGGCTAGTCGACCCCGCGGCTGCGGGATCATCCTATGGGACTCGGCTTGCCATCCAACGATGCCTGAGGCCTCAGGACTAGGGCAGCCCCCACGGATTGAAACGATTCAGTCAAGTTTGCGGCCAACCCATTCGCGTTGGGATCTCCAACCACTTTGGCGTTGCGTGCAGGCTGGAGGGCGGCTGGGCTCGGCCCTAGACGACCCCTGGGGCCAGCGCCATCGCTCGGATTGGGCAGCGCGGGGGCTAGTGATTTGGCCGCGGGGTGGCCAGTGGCGGGAGCTGCGGCTGCGGCTGGTTTGCCCGGCGACCTGGCTACATCTGCAGCAGCCGGAGCCCGTTGCCCAGGCCCGGCTGGTGCTGCGCTGGTGGGCCGACCAGGTGGAGCTGCGGGTGGATGGTGCGCGGGTGCATGGCGGCGACCTGTTTGACACCTCCTGCCGCTGGTTGCTGCCCGAGCGCTGGTGGCAGGGGGAGGCGCTGGAGCTGGAGTTACGCCTGCGCAGTCCCCTGCACGACGACGGCGCTCTTATCGACAGCCGTCTCGAGCTCGAGCCCCTGGATCCGGCAGACCCGGCGGCATTGTTGGCTGAAACCAAAGCCGAGCTAGTCCAGCTGCGCTCCGGCCAACCGCCGGCAGGCCGGTTTCACGTGCTCGGCCATGCCCACCTCGATCTGGCCTGGCTCTGGCCGGTGGCCGACACCTGGCAGGCCGCCGAGCGCACTTTCAGCTCCGCCCTCGACTTGATCGACCGCTTCGAGGAGCTCCATTTCGGCCATTCCACCCCGGCCCTCTACGCCTGGCTGCAGCAGAACCGTCCGGCCCTGTTTGCCCGTCTGCAGCGGGCGGTGGCCGCCGGCCGCTTTGAGCCGATCAACGGCCCCTGGGTGGAGAGCGACTGCGTGCTGATCAGCAGCTCCTCACTGCTGCGTCAGTTTCAGCTGGGCCAGCAATTCAGCGCCGCCAGCTTTCCCCAGCTAGAGCATGCGCTGGCCTGGTTGCCGGACAGCTTTGGCTTCGCCAGCGGCCTACCAACCGTGGCTCGTAGCACCGGCGTGCGTTGGTTTTGCACCCACAAGCTGGCCTGGAACGCCACCAATCCCTTCCCCCACCGGCTGTTTCGCTGGCGCAGCCGCTGCGGTTCCGAGCTGCTGGCCCTGATCAATGCCCCGATCGGCACCGATGGCGATCCAGTGGCGATGGAGCGCTATCGCTTGGCTTGGCAAGGAGCGACCGGGGTTGATTCGGCCCTGTGGCTGCCCGGAGTGGGCGACCACGGTGGTGGCCCCAGCGCTGAAATGCTCGAGCAGCTGCGGCTCTGGCAGCAGCAAGCGGAGGCTTGCCCCCAGCACCACGGCAGCTTGCGGGATTATTTGGCTGCCCTCGAGCCGCTGGCGCCCCGGCTGCCGGTGTGGCGCGACGAGCTCTACCTGGAGCTGCATCGCGGCTGCGCCACCTCGCGCCCCGATCAGAAGCGCCACAACCGCACGCTCGAGCGGCTGCTGCGGGAAGCGGAGCTGGCCCTGGCCCTAGCCGGTGAGCCTGAAACGGTCGACTGGCGAACGCTGCTTTTTCAGCAGTTTCACGACATTTTGCCCGGCACCTCGATTCCGGAGGTGTTCGAGCAGGCCGAGCCCCAGTGGCGAGCAGCTCGCCGCAGCGCCTGCCGGCAACGGGACCGGGGCCTGCAGGCTTGGCTAGGAGCTGGTGTCGGTTCCGGGCCAAGTTGGTGGGTGGCCCAACTCCAGCCCCTGCCGCCCCGATCCCGCAGCCTGCGGGTGCCGTCGGGCAGCTGGAGTTGGGGCGGCGTGAAGCTGCCGGCCCAGCCGGCTCGGGCTGGTGGCCAGTGGCTGCAGCTGCCGCCCTTGGCGGGCGTGGCTGCCCTGCCCCTGGAGCGATCGGCCGAAGCGGCGGCCTCTCAGGCAGCTCAGGTTGAGGCGCCGGTGTGGCGAGAGGGCTGGCGCTGCGGCAACGGTTTGGTGAGTTTTGAGCTGGGGCCGCGGGGCATTGAGCAGCTTTGGGATGGTCAGGGCCAGCCGCAGCTGGCGGCGCCGCTGGCCTGGCGGCGTTTTGCCGATCGCGGTGAGTTTTGGGATGCCTGGGACATCGCCACGGGCTACCGGGACCATCCGCTGGCCTGGCAGTGGCAGGGCGAGCCGAGCTGGCTGGAGCAGGGCGAGCTGTGTACCAGTTTTGTGTGGAGGGGCCAGTGCGGTGCCAGTGCGGTGCGGCTGGAGGGGCGCTTACTAGCCAATACCCCCTGGCTCGAGCTTGTGCTCAGCGTTGACTGGCGCCAGCGCCATGAGCTGCTGCGCCTGGAGATCCCCCTGGCCCAGCAGGCCCAGCGCTGGGCAGCGGATACCTCCGGTGGCGTGCTGGAACGGCCAGCCCAGCCCCTCACTGCCCGCGAGCAGGCCCGCTGGGAGCTGCCAGCGATCAGCTGGATCGCTTCTGTGGCTGCCGGCGGCGGCTTGGCGGTGCTGCTCGATGGCCCCCAGGGGGTGTCGGCTAGTGCGGAGCTGTTGGGTGTGTCGCTGCTGCGGGCGCCTACCTGGCCCGATCCTGGCGCCGATAACGGCCTGCAGCGCTTGCGGCTGGCCCTGGCGCCCTGCCCAGCAGGCTGGTGCCGGGCCCAGGTGCCCAAGCAGGCGGTGGCCTTCAGGGAACCGCTATGGCTGCGGCCGGCGGCGGCCCAGGGCCGGCCTAAACGACATCAGGCCCTGCCTCCCCTGGGCGAGGGGCTGTTGCTGCTGGGCTGCCGGCCGCTAGGGGACTCGGGGGACGTGGTGCTCACCGTGCAGAACTGTTCCCCATGCCGCCATCTTGTGGAACTGGGAGAGAACTGGCAGCTGCTGGAGCGGCTTGATGGCCTGGATAAGCCGCTGATTTCTGAGCCTGAACAAGCTGGGGACCCCTGGTTGCTGACGCCGTGGAGCCTGGGTTTCTGGCGGGTGCGCCCTTGTGGTTATTAGGGCTCAGTCGTCGTGGTCGTCGAAGGGGTCGGTGAGGCCCTTAGAGGGCGGCCCGAAGGCTTGATACACCCCAAAACCGGTGAGTGAAAGCAGCACCGCCAGCACGGCGAGGGCCACGGAAAGGGCCGGGGAGCTGGTGGTGGCGGTGGGGTCCATGGAGGTGGAAGGGGGGATGCAGGTGACGGGTTGCGTCACAACTCTCGACGGCCCGCCGCGGCGCGGTACGTGAGGCCCTTACAGTACTTAAAGCGAATCCATGCCCGAGAGGCTGCAGCAGACATGGCCCAACGCACCCGCCTCGGAGACATCCTGCGGCCACTCAATTCTGAGTACGGCAAGGTGGTTCCCGGATGGGGCACCACGCCCGTAATGGGCATTTTTATGGTGCTCTTCTTGGTGTTTCTGCTGATCATCCTTCAGCTGTACAACAAGTCCCTGCTGCTCGAGGGCATCACGGTCAACTGGAATGGCCTCGGCTGATGAACGTGTTTGGCATTGGCCTGCCTGAGCTGGCGGTAATTGCCGCCATCGGCTTGCTGGTGTTCGGTCCCAAGCGATTGCCGGAGCTGGGGAAAACCCTGGGGCGCACCCTTAAGGGTTTTCAATCAGCCTCTTCTGAGTTCGAAAAGGAGCTTCGGACAGCAATTAATACTGCCGAACCGGTTTCTGTAACAGAGCTTGTCTCAGCTGATGCCTCCGTGGCTGGTACCTCAGAGGTGATTGAGCAGTCTCCCAATGGTCCGGCTGCCTGAGTTGCCGTGACGCAGGCCAGCCCGGCGTCCCAGCCGTCGTTGCAGTTGGTGGTGGGCCTGGGTAACCCGGGAGCCAAGTACGCCGGTACTCGCCACAACGTGGGCTTTATGGCCCTAGAGCGTCTAGCAGATTGCGCCGGTGGTGCATCTTTTCGGCAGCAGCCAAAGCTTCAGGGCTTGGTGGCTGAAGTGGGCTCGGGGCCTGCCCGGCTGAGGCTGTTGATGCCCCAGACCTATATGAATGAAAGCGGCCGCTCGATCCGCGCTGCTCTCGACTGGTTTGGTTTTGAGCCCGCCCAGTTGCTGGTGGTGGTTGACGACATGGATCTGCCCCTAGGCAAGTTGCGACTGCGGGCCACAGGCAGTGCCGGTGGTCACAACGGCCTGCGTAGCACCATCAGCCACCTAGGTACCCAGGACTTTCCGAGGCTTCGTATTGGCATCGGTGCCCCCGCTCAGGATCCTGGCGAACGCCGTGCCCGCACACTCGGGCACGTGCTCGGACGCTTCACGCCAGTTGAGCAGCCCTTGCTGGAAGAGGTGCTCAGCGAGGTTGAGGCTGGCATTGGCCTGATCCAGCGCCTCGGCCTAGAGCGGGCCGGCAATCGACTCAACAGTTTTGAGCCCCAGTACACGGCTGCCTGAGCTGATGGCCCGCCTCCCCTCCACTACTGCCCAGTTGCGGGTGCTGCACCAGAGCTTCAGCCAGCGGGTGCTGGAGGGGGAGGTGAGTGCCGGTGGCTACAAATGGAGTTTCCGCTGGGCTTTTGACCGCGGCGAACTCAGCGTTGAGCCCTCCTTGGGCCGGGCCCTGATCCAGGACGCTCTGCTGCGTTATCTGCTCAAGGTGGACTACCAGCTTGAACCTGGCGGGGATTACGTCTTCACGGTTCGGGCCTGCTTCTAGCCGATTTAAATCCCAGTGGCAAGCTGCGGCCACTGCCGCAGCACCTCCTGGTTGTTGCGGCGCAATTGCAACCCGTAGTGGCGCTCTATCAGCAGCTGGGCCACCACATCGTCGATATCGCGGGGGGGCAATCGCAAGCCCGCCGGCAGCAGCAGCCTCCAGCCCCTAGGGGGCCATAGCTGCCAGTAGCGCTCGCGGGCTGCCAGGGTGCTGCCGCTCTCATCCACTACAACCAGTGACAGCCGCTGCTTGTCAAGCCGGCTGCGCCAGTCTTGGCTGCCGGTACCGTTGCCGAGCACAATCCGGCCAAGACCCTCTTGCCGCCAGGCTTGGAGTTGGGCTAGGCAGGCTTGCGGCGCCAGGATGGCGGCCTGCAGGATTTGGCTACCGGCTAGATCGGCCAGCACCAGGCCGCATTTGCTGCGTCCGGGATCGAGGCCTGCCACCAGGCCCGCCGCAGCGCGCGTCATGGGCGGCGAGGGCCCGGCCCCGATGGGGGGGGGGCTGGGGCTGCCAACCAGCGCAATTCCACCGCAATTGGGTCGGCGGTGCTGGCGCTGTTGATGGCGAGGGCTTCTAGTTGGGCAACCTGGCCCGGCTGGCGCTCGCTCAGCTCCCGGGCCAGCTGTTTGAAGCTGGCCGCATCGAACTGCAGCCCTTCCACCAACGTGCCCTGGCGCTGGGCTCGGGCATAGGCAGCGGCCAGCAGCAGGTTGAGTCGCCGCGAAACCGGCTCCAGGGCTGTGAGGTCGCCCTCGATCGTGGTGCTCGCCAGCACTTCACCTGCCTTAACTACTGGGCGGTTGGGGCGTAGGTCTGGGAAGGCGAGTACCTGGCGCTCGCCCCTCAGCACGTTGGCTGCCGAGAGAATGCTCACGACCCAGCTACCGGGTTTGGCGAGCAGGCTCTCCAGCTTGCTGATGTCGTTCTTGGGCACCAGCAGGATCTGGCGATCGGGCGGCTGGCCGGGCAGCACCCGCCTGAAGGCGTTGAGATTGGCCTGCTGCAGCAAGGCGTTGATCACCTCCTTGGCCTGATCAGGGCGCTCAAGTGTCACCTTGGCGCTAGCCAGGGTCTGACCGCTACTGAGCACCACGTCGCCGCGGCGCAGGGCAATCAGGTTGCCCTCCAGGTCCTTAAGTTCTTGGGCACCGGCGCTGATCCGGCGGCGCACCTGGGCCAGTTCCGCTTCGGTGCGGCGGATTTCCGCATCCCGCCCCTTCACCTCCTGGCTGAGACGGCTGCGCTCAACCTCCAGCCGGTTGCGCTGGGCTAAAAGTGGCGCCAGTTCCTGGCGCAATTTGCTGGCGCGGGCTTGGGCCTGTTCAAAGCGCGTCTGGGCCTCCCGTTTGCCCTGTTCGGCTCGCGCCACTTCTTGGCGGCTGCTGGCCAGTTGACTGTTGCTGCGGCTCAGTTGGCTGCGGCTGGTTTGCAGCCGTTGCTCCAGTCGATCGAGTTCAAACAGGCCCGTGCGCAGCCGCTCGCTCACCAGCAGCATCAGGCCGAGGGAGATGGCACTGATCAGGCTGCCGGTGAGCACCGTGATCAACACGGCGGTGCGGCGGGGCCGCATCCCCAACAAGCTCAAGCGCGCCTTGCCCACCAGGCTGCCGAGTCGGTCGCCCAGGGTGGAGAGCACTCCCCCCAGGGCGAGCAGAGCGAGGATCAGCAGCCAGCCCGTCACATACGTCCGCGAAGGGCCCCAGTATCCCTGGCGTTCAGCTGAAGCGCTTGGCTAGGGCGATTGGATCAAACACAGTGATCTTTTTGCGGTCGATCTGAACCAGGCCGTCGTTGCGCAGGTCGCCCAGCAGGCGGGTGATTGTGACGCGGGTGGAGCCAATCGCTTCGGCAATCGCCTGATGGGAGAGGCGCAGATCAATCGTGATCCCTTCCGAGCTGGGAACGCCGAAATCGCGGCACAGCACCAACAGGAAGCTCACCAGCCGCGAGCTCATGTCTCTATGGGTGAGGGTTTCGATCATCGTTTCGGTCTGCAGGATCCGCGAAGACAGTCCCTGCAGCAGCAGTAAGCCCACGCTGGCGTCCTGCTCTATCGCTCGGCGCACCGAGGTGGCTGGTGCGGTCACCATCTCGACCCTGGTAAAGGCCACGGCGTGATAAAAACGGTCGGAGCGCTGGCCGGTAAGCAGCGACAGCACACCAAACAGGCTGTTCTCACGCAACAGGGCCACGGTGATCTCCTCGCCGGATTCGTATACCCGCGAAAGCCGGACCGCTCCGCGCCGCAGCAGGTAAACCCGCTCGGCTGGATCGCCGGGAAAAAAAATCGTCTTGCCCCGTTCGATCGTCTCGACGCTGCTGCCGGCCAGGCCCCGGATCACTTCCAGCAGGGTGGGGTTGCCCTGGCCGGCGCTGCCCATGCCTGCCACCACGCCAGGGGCACCCGTCGATGGGGTGTTGGCGGTACGGCTAAATCCGTGGGTAGCGCCAACCATCAAGGTATGGGCAAGTGTCGGGACCCTAAGGATCACCCGGGGGGTGGCTTGTAGCAATACACACGGTTTGAGATGACACCGCCGGCGCCCCCTGCGCACCAGTACGTATGTTTCCGCTAGGGATGGTGTCGTTTGCTTGTGGAGCGGCCCTATCCCGCTACATTCAGCTCCGCGGGGCCATGGGCTGCTCGCGGCGCTCCAGGTCTGTTTCTCGATTTTCCAGGTTTTTATTCAGGTTGTTCATGACCGCGAGCTTGCCCGTCTCAGGCCTCACCTCCTCCTCTGGAGCTGGTTTTCCGGCGGTCCAGCACCAACCTCAGCGCTCTGGCCATCGCCCTTTGGCTTTGGCGGCTGCCGCGTCCACGCCTTCAGCTGCGCCGGCATTGCGGCTGGTGGCCCAGTCGGAGGGCTTACTCCAAATCCATACGGCGCCTTTCCGCGGCAGTTTCGGTGCCGTGCTCAGCCAGGCCCTGCGTAGTGCCGGCTTGGGCAGCCGGGTGCTGGTTACTCAGTTTCTTAAGGGCGGCGTAGATCAGGGCCTCGGCAGCAGCGTCTGGCTGTGTGGGCGATTGCAATGGCTGCGCCCCCGCGTGCCTGCCTGTCTGTCGGAACCGGCTGCCCACCAGGAGCTCGAGTTGTTGGATGCGGTGCGCCAGGTGTGGGCCTTCAGCCGCGAGCAGCTACTTAGTGGTGCGGTGGATCTGATGGTGCTCGACGAGCTGGGCTTGGCTGTGGAGCTGGGCTACCTCGATCAGGCTGAAGTGCTGGCAACCTTGCAGCGCCGACCAGCCCATTTAGATGTCATTTTGACAGGGCCAGCCATGACTCCTGAGTTGATGGCCATGGCTGATCAGGTCACCCAGTTGCGCCGAGGTCTCTGATGCTGAAGAACGACCGCTGGATCAACGAGCAGGCTGGGGCAGGCATGTTGCAGCCGTTTCAGTCGAGCCTGGTGCGCCACCTCGATCCCGAGACGACGGGCTCGCCGGTGCTCAGCTACGGCTGCTCTTCCTATGGCTACGACTTGCGGTTGTCGGCCAAGGAATTTTTGATCTTTCGGCATGTGCCTGGCACCGTGATGAACCCCAAGCGGTTCAATCCGGCGAACCTTGAACCCGCTCCCCTGCACGGTGACGAGGATGGCGCTTATTTCATCCTTCCAGCCCATTCCTACGGTTTGGGAGTAGCACTGGAGAAGATGAAGGTGCCATCAAATATCACGGTGATCTGCCTGGGTAAGAGCACCTACGCCCGGCTAGGCATCATTGTTAATACGACGCCAGCGGAAGCCGGCTGGGAAGGTCACCTAACCCTGGAGTTCAGTAATTCTTCGGGTGCTGACTGCCGCATTTACGCAAATGAGGGAATTTGTCAGCTGCTCTTTTTTGAGGGAGATCCCTGCGAGACCACCTATCAAGATCGGGCTGGTAAGTACCAGTATCAACCCGAACGTGTCACTTTGGCGCGAATCTAGGTCCCATCAAATGGCTCGCGCTATGGGGCGAGCCTGGCTTTATGTAAGCGGCTCTTCTCGTACCAGTCAGCAAACTGGGGTGTCCAAGCCTGCAGGTGGGGCCACATCAATTCACAAAGTTCACGAATTTCCTGCTGGGCGTCGAGCTTGGCCCGCAGGTCAAGGAAGTGCAGAAAGGCTCGCAGGGTGAAGCTCACCACGAAGTGCTGGCGGTAGTCGAAGGGCAGGATGCCGCGAGCATGCTCCTCGGCGAAACCAGCCGCCAAGAGATCACGGTAGCGAGCAGCAGCAACACCGCAAAGCTCTAAATCTATGCAGCGCTGTTCTTCAGTGTAGGTATATTTTTTGCCTTGACGGTCGCTATAGCTACCTACCGGCCGTAGATAGAACATCTCCTCCAGCTCCAGTTCACCATTTGCGGCCTTGCAAATACGATCGCCCGTGTAGCGCATGGACTGCACATCGAAGCTCACCCCCACCCGGTGAGTGCGCGCCTGCTGCATCACCGAGTGGGGAAACCAGCCAACATTGAGCACGATCTGGGCGTGTTCCAAGGGTCCGTAGTGACCTCGCTCGCCAGCTAACAGCCGCTTGACGCAAATCTCCCCCGCCTTGGTCTCATCGGGCCAGCTGGCGGTGGCTGCGGCGACAAAACCCTCGCTGTAGTCCTGATGCATACCCGCCCAGACGCACTGCTGGGGGTTCGGTGTGGCGGTGATGAGGGCAACGCGGAAACGGGAATCCATGGCAGATGTCAACCGTGGCTGCGGGGTCCGGCCATCGTGGCAGCACTCGACTCGGCAGCCGCGACTTCTCCAGCGGGTTGGTTCAGGTTGCTGACGGCACCCACTCCGGCCAGGGCTGGTAGGGGCTCACCGGCGATAAGGGCGTCGCTGAGAGCTTGCAGTTCGGTGAGGCTGCGGGCGCCGATTGAGAGGCCCACCGCTTCTCCTGCACCGTTGAAGAGCTCAAGTTGGGGAATGCCGTTGACTTCGTAGCGCTCCAGCTCCGGTTGCCAGCGCGGATTGTCAACGTTAAGCAGCACCACATCGAGCTGGCCGCGGTGTCGGGCTTCGATCGTTTCCATCGCCGGAGCCATGGTGCGGCAGGCGTCGCACCAGTCGGCGTAGAACTCCACCAGCGTTGGCTTGCTATTGCGCAAGGCCACTGGTAGATCCAGGGATTGGCGCGCCAAGCGCTCTAGGGGAGCCTCCGGATGCAGTCCGCCTCGTGACCACAGCAGGCCCGCTGCCAGTAGGACCGCCAGCACGACTAGCAGCAGCCGTTCGCTTGGCCCCAGGCCGGAATTCGGGGTGGAGTTGGTCATGACTGCATTTTGCCAGTGCTTGCTAGCGTTTTGCGGAGGTAAGCGTGCTGTTCCCGCGAACCGGATCCTCGTGAAAAGGCGCCTCACCCTGCACTTCCCCCGCGAAGCGGTGCACCAGCCAATCACCTACCGGTTGGCAGTGGACTTTGACATCGCCGCCAAGATCCTGCGGGCCCAGATTGCCCCCAACCAGAGCGGCACCATGGTGGTGGAGCTCTCCGGTGACATCGACGAACTGGCGGCGGCGGAGGCCTGGCTCGAGAGTCAAGGACTCGGCCTCAATCGGGCGCCTGGTCAGATCACCATTGATCGCAACCTCTGTGTCGACTGCGGTCTCTGCTCAAGCGTTTGCCCCAGCGGTGCCCTCAGCTTGAGCCAGCCGGCTTGGCAGCTGCAATTCGATGCGCAACGCTGCTTGGTGTGCGAACAGTGCATTCCGAGTTGCCCTCTGGATGCGATATCCCTAGTGCTGGCTCCCCCGTGAAGGCGATGTTGCGTCTGCTGTTGCTGCCCTTGCGGGCGCCGATGCTGCTGGTGCTGGTGGTAATCGCCGTCTACGAGGGACTGCAGTGGAGCCAGCCGCTGGAGGGCGCATCGGCGTCGGGAGTGGGACAGCTATCAAGCTTGTTCTGGTCGCTGGACTGCCTCCACGCTCTGTTGGTGGTGGTGGTTTGCACCATGCCAGACCTGCTGCTGCAGCGGATCTCCAACTTGATGGCCACCAGCCGGGTGGTGAGCCTGGTGATCACTCTGCTGATCGTCACGGTGGGGGGCCTCTATCTGCTCCATCTCGAAGTGCTTGCCAACGTGCTGATCCTTGGTGTTTCAGTGTTGTTGGCACGCCTCGACCTGGCCCGGATCCGGGTGGCGCCCCCGCCGATGATGCTGGCAGGAGCGCTCGGGGTGCTGGTGTTGTCGGGAGCTTGGGTTGGGCGCTGGCTGGCCAGCGGTGGCTAACAGCCCGCTAGGGGCCTCTGCTGGAAGTTCCAAAGGTTGCCGAGCACCTTTTTGACGTACAGCCTGGTTTCGGGATACGGGATTGCTTCAATCCATAGCTCTGGTTCTTGTTGCAGAAGGGGGGTTACCCAGCCGGTGGTGGCCCCTGGCCCGGCGTTGTAGCTGGCAGCCATCAGCACGGGGTTGCCCTGCCACTGACCCAGCAGTTGCTTCAGGTAAAGCGCGCCTAGTTGGGCATTGCGGGCTGGATCGGTTAGAGCATCCGCCGTTAGGGGCATGCCTGCCAGCTCGGCGGCAGTGGCCGGCATCAGTTGCAGCAAGCCGACGGCGCCGGCGCCGGAGCTCACCCCCGGGCTGAAGCGCGATTCCTGTTTGGCCACGGCTGCCAGCAGGGTTGCCGGTACCCCTGCCTTCGCCCCAGCCTGCTCTAGCTCCGCCACGAAGCTGGCGGTTTGCAGGTCGCGCTCTAGCTGCTGCGCTAGCCCGCAGGCCGCATCTACCCGTAGACGCAGGCTGGCTTGCTCGAGTTGGCCGAGGCCGATCCAGTGGTCTCCAACGGCCCGGCGCAGCCGGCCCTCTACGGCCAGCTCATGGGGGGTGCTGGGAGGGGAGGTCCGCCCTGTGCGCCAGTGCTCCCAGGCTTCCAGGGGTTGGCCCAGGCGCCAGAGCCGGTCGATCTGCCAGTCGCCGCTGCCTAGGGGGCGCCATCGGGGTTGCACAAGGGCCGGGCTGCTGCCGGGATCGAGGTCCAGATCGTCGTAGCCGAGTCTTACCGCCGCCCGCCAGCCGTAGTAGCCGCCGGGATGCTGTTTGGTCAGTTCACTCCAGGTGCGTTGCGCTTTGGCGATGGCGCCTTGCTGCTTCTGGCTGAAACCCAGCCAGAAGCGCTGGCGTCCCACCAGCCCCACCGGCAATTCACGACCGATCGGCGCACTCAGCAGGGTTGTGGCCGTTCCCCATTGGCGTTTGAGCAGGGCCTGGCGGGCCCGCTGCCACTGCAGTTCCCAGCTGGCTGGATCGTTGGGCCAGCGCTGCAGCACCGCCAGCGTCGCGCCGATGTCGCCACTCTCCATAGCCCGCCGTGCGTGCACCGGGGCCGTTTCCTGCAGAGCAGGAGGCAGCGCCTTCAGGGCCTGGAGAGCACTGGGCCCGGGCTGTTCGCTGAGCAGGGCTACGGCCTCGCTGGCTTGGCTGGAGCTCGGCGCGGATTTGGCCAGTTGCAGCAGCAGACTTTCGGCTTGGGCCTGCTGCTCGCTGCCGCCACTGAGCAGGGCTCGGCCGATGGCTAGCTGGGTTTCTGGTCTCGGCGGACTGCCCTTGAGGCAGCTCAGGGCGGCTGCGGCGTCGCCCAGCTGGGCCAGTCCCCTGGCCAATTGATCCCGCTGGTTAGGGGTGGCCACCGCTGCCGTGCTTTGGCAGGCCTGGCGCAAGCGTGGCCCCGCACCGGGCCAGCGCACACCGTGCCGGGCCAGGTGCAGGGCTGCCTGGAGGCGATCTGCATCGCTTGGACCGGCCTCCACAGCTGCCGCCAGGGTCGCGGGATGGGCTGCGAAGCGACTGCGCAGTTCCTGCCGCAGCTTGGGCTGCTGCCGGCCCAAGGTATAAAACCCATCCGCTGCGGCAGGCGTTTCGGGGAAGCGCCGCACCAGCTGCTGCCAGCGCTGCTGAGCAACTGCTTGATCGCCCAGAGCATCGGCGGCTAGGGCATCGCGTTTGAGTACCAGGGCGGCTAACTCATCGCTACCCCAGCCCTGACCGCGCAGCAACCGGCGCTCGCTGGCGAGGTCGCCTTTCGCCTGGCGCGGCAGCAGCAGCAAGCTGGCCTCGCGCCGCCGCTCCGGATCGGGCGAGAACCGCCGCAGGCGCTCCAGGGTTGAGGTGGGTGTGCTGGGGTCTGGTGCGGGAATCAGGGCCAGCAGTGCCCTGCCGCCCAGCAAGGCGGCACCGCTGCCCAAAAAGGTGAGGGCCAACAGCAGGGGGAGGCGAGCCAAGGACAACAGCAGCGCAGCTTCGCCATTCTGGGGAAGTGTGAACCCCACTTCGCTGGTGCGCCTGCCCTCTCTCCCCCCCTATCTCTCCAGCTTGCCTGGAGCGGAGCAGCGGTTGCGGGCCCTGCGGGTGCTTGCGGCGTCGGGTTTGGTGCTGCTGCTGCGCCCCTTTTGGCTATTGAGCTGGTTGCCTGGCTGGGTGGTGGGCGCTCTGCTGTTTTGGACGATTGGCGAGCTGGTGCTCTGGATCTGGTGGCCCCGCCGCTGGCGCTGAACAGGCCCTGGCACGAGCGGAGCGTTTTGCAGCAGTCCACGTAGCCTTGTTCGGTCTGTGGCATCTGCTCCTGCCCATGGCCGATCTGGCTCCCCATCCCATTGGCCTTCCCTTGCGGGGTGGAGTGGCTGGTTTCGGTACAGATGGCATTCGCGGCCAGGTAGGGGCCCAGGTGAGCCCGGCTCTGGCCATGCAGGTGGGCTTCTGGTGCGGTCAGGTGTTGCCTCAGGGGGCGCCGGTACTGATCGGTATGGATTCCCGCAGCAGTGGCCCGATGCTGGTGGCGGCGCTCACGGCGGGGCTCACGGCCGCAGGCCGCGAGGTATGGGCCCTGGGGCTCTGCCCCACGCCGGCCATCCCCGGTGCGATTCGCCGTCTTGGGGCGGCTGGAGGCCTGATGGTGTCTGCCAGCCACAACCCCCCCGAAGACAATGGCATCAAGGTGTTCGGAGCCTCCGGCGCCAAGCTGAGCCGCGGCCAACAGCAGGCGATCGAGGCTGGGCTGCAGGGGGTGGGGATTGGCAAGGGTCTAGGAGCCTCCGGCGGGTTCCTGGGCACTGGAGTTGTGTACCCCCGCCACGACTTGCTGGCTGATTATCAACGGTCTTTGGTGGCCAGCGTGATGGGGCGGCGCCTGGAGGGCTGCAAGATTGTGCTCGACCTCTGTTGGGGGTCGGCTACAGCCTGCGGAGAGGCGGCATTTCGCGCCTTAGGCGCCGAACTCACGGTGTTGCACGGCCAGCCAGACGGGGCGCGCATCAATGTGGGTTGCGGCAGCACCGACCTCGAGCCGCTCAGGCGGGCGGTGCTGGAGAGCGGAGCCAGCATGGGCTTCGCCTTCGACGGCGATGCTGATCGGATGCTGGCGGTCGATGGCCGGGGCCGGGTGGTCGACGGCGACCAGATTCTTTACCTCTGGGGATCGTGGCTGCTGGATGAGGGCCAGTTGCCGGCCAATCGCATTGTTGCCACGGTGATGTCCAACCTCGGCTTTGAGCGGGCCTGGCAGGCCAAGGGTGGGGTGCTCGAGCGCACCGCCGTTGGCGATCAATACGTCCACCAGGCGATGGAGCAGCTGGGCGCTGGCCTGGGTGGCGAGCAGTCGGGCCATATTTTGTCGGCCCGCCACGGTATGAGTGGCGATGGGCTGCTCACCGCCCTGCAGGTGGCTACCTTGCTGCACCGCAGTGGCCAATCGCTGGCCGACTGGCTCGATGGCAGTTTCCAGCCCTACCCCCAGACCCTGGTGAATGTGATAGTCACCGACCGGCAGCGGCGCCAGCAGTGGCAGAACTGCGCTCCGCTCCAGCAGGTACTGGAGGCCGCTGAAGCGGCGATGCAGGGCAGCGGCCGGGTGTTGGTCCGCGCTAGCGGCACCGAACCGCTGCTGCGGGTGATGGTGGAGGCGGCCGATCAGCAGCTGGTGGAGCACTGGTCTACCCAGCTAGCTGCCGCAGCGGAGCAGCACCTCAATGCGGCCTAGCTTCTAGGCATTCGCGGGCCATGCTCAGAGCTCCGCTGCAGGCATCTGCCGCAGGGATAAGCAGGTGGGCGCCTGGACAGCACTGACCAAGGCAGGCCTCAAGCCGGTGGCGCAGCAAGGCAAGGTGCTCAAGCGCGCCGCCCATGGGCCATATAGGCGGCGCATCCAGCTGTAGTTGCTTGCTGATTGTTGCTGCCATTGAGGCCAGGGCCTGCGCCGATCGCTCCACAACGGCGGCGGCGCCGGCATCCCCCTCACTGGCGGCGGCCGCCACCAGCGGCGCCAGGCGGGCGAAGCCCGCGGCCCCGAAGCCAGGCTCTACCACCAAAGCCTTGATGGCCTGAGCGGCCTGGGGGTCGCTTGTGCTCAGATTCAGTCCGGCCCAAACCCTGGCTCGCAGGGGCGAGTCGGGCTGGCGTCCATCCGCCATCGCCAAGCTGAGGGCTAGGCCATCGCGGCCGATGTCGGTGGCGGAGCCGGCCCGATCGAGCAGCCAGCCCCAGCCAGAGCACCGGTGTTCCTGGCCGGCCGGATTGCGTCCAACGGCGATGGTGCCCGTGCCGCTGATCACAACGATGCCGCCCCGGTGGGAGCCCATGGCCCCGCGTAGGGCTGTGCGCTCATCTCCAGTGACCACCACACGGCCAAGGGGTAGTTGCAGGGCCTCGGCTGCCAGCTGCCGGCCCAGCTCCTGGACTGAGCTGCCCACTTCGATGCCACTGGCGCCAATACCTGCGGCCATTAGGGCCGCACCGGCGGTATCCGGCAGCTCCAGCTGGGCCTGCCGCAGGCTGACCTCCAGGGCCTGGCGGAAGCGGGCGGGACCGTCGGCGGCGGCCAGATGGCACACCCCTGGCCCCTCGCCTTCACCGAGCAGCTCACCACTGCTGGAATCGCTGAGGCGACAGCGGGTGTGGGTTTGGCCGGCGTCGAAGCCGGCAATCAGGCTTGGCTCAGCCACGACCTTCGGCGCGGCTAGCACCGGCAGCCAGGGTGGCGATGCAGAACCAGCCGCTCAGCTGCACCTCCGGCCTGAAAAAGATCGTGTCGGTGAGCCCCTGCACCGTCAGCCCGATGATCACGGCGATCGCCGCCAGGGCCGGCAGGCTGAAGGGGCCATCCCCGCGCCAGAGGCTGGTGGCGCTGCGCAGGCTGGCCAGCAGCAGTCCGATTCCGGCAACCAAGCCAGGGATGCCGGCCTCCACCGCCAGCTCTAGGGGGATGGAGTAAGCGCTGAGGGCGTTGAACTTGGGTTGCTGAAACAGCGGATAGATCTGGTTGAAGGCGTCGTTGCCTGGGCCGATGCCAAGCCATGGGCGGGCCTGGATCATGTCCAGCACTGCAAGCCAGACGTTGATGCGGAAGTTGTTGGAGCTGTCTTGTCGGCCGACCACCAGGCTCATCACCCGCACCCGTAGTGGCTCCACTTGGGTAACCAGCACTACTAACAGAGCAGCACCACTAAGCAGAACTAGCAGGGGAAACAGGCGGCGCCAGAGCAAGGGCCAGGCCCGGGTGGCGCGCATGGCTAGCAGAAGCACAATCACGGCCGCTTCGGCCACCAACCCCATCCAGGCACCCCGGCTGTAGGTGAGCACCAGGGCGGCGACGCCTAGCACCAGGGAAGTGAGGGCAAAAAGCTTGCTGGCTCCTCCCGGCCAGCGCAGCAGGGCCACGAGGGCTAGGGGCAGCACCGGCAGCAGGTACCCCGCCAGCAGATTGGGGTTTTCGAGAGTGCTGTAGATGCGCACCGTGCCATCGGCCACGGAGTTGGGGTCAGCCCAGCGGGCTAGTTCGCTGCTAGCGCCGTAGAGCTGGCGGATGCCGATCACGCAGGTGACCAGGTTCCCAACTAGCAATGCCGCCACAATCCTGTCCCACCAGACCGGAGCCAGGGTCAGCAGTTGGCGCATCAGGGCGTAGACGCCCAGGTAGCTAACAAGTTTGACCAGCCCCTTGGCGGCTGCCAGGGGCACCGGCGAGAAGCCAGTGGCGAGAAGGGCGATGGCCAGGATCCCCAGGATCCAGCAGTCGATCTCCACCAAAGGTCCAGGAGTGGTGCGCAGGGCCAGCAGCAGCCAGAGAAGGCCACTGGCCAGCACCAGCAGGCCGAGGCCGCTGCGGGTCACCAGGGGCAGGCCAGCCATCAGGGCGCAGAGCACCAGGCCGGCAATCAGGGTTAGTTGCCGCCCAAGGGGACCGCTACTAGCGCGATGCAGGCAGCCCTGCCAGCGCAGCAAAATCGGAATCGGGGAGGCGCTCAAGGGGTGAGGGCTGGCATCAGACCGGATTATCGATCGTTTCGAGCCGGTCTTCCAGCTTGCGGTCGTTGCGTTGGTAGAGCACCCGGTAGACCGGCAACCCCTTGGCCAGCACGTAGGTCTCGCGTTCGCTTGCTACCGCTAGGGGGTTGTCGGTACGCCAGGGACGGCTATCTGCGGCCGGACGTTCAAAGCTGCCGCTGGCTTCGATCAGCTGCACCATCGGTGTGATCACGGCCAGCACATCGCTCTGAATAAACAGCTCACACCCCGGCGCCATGGCCTCCGCCAGGGCCAGCAGCAAGGCGGGCTGCAGCACCCGCCGCTTGTGATGCTTTTGCTTAAACCAAGGATCCGGAAATTGGATCGACACTCGCTGCAGCAGCCCGGCTGGCAGGGCCGCCAGCCAGTCCTGCAGGCTGATGTTGGCGTTGCAGAACAGATAGTGAAGGTTGCTGAGCCCCAGAGCTTGGCGATTGGTTTCGGCGGCGTCCACTAGTGGCTGGCGGATCTCTACGCCGAGGTGATTGAAGCTGGCCTGGTGTTGGGCCAGGGCCAGTAGGAAGCGTCCGCGGGCGCAGCCGATGTCGAGATGCAAGGGCAGCTCTGGCTTGCTGAACAGCTCGGTTGGTGGTGGCAGGGGCAGGGGTTGCTGGTAAAAACGGCTGAGCGGATTGACGTGCTGGCGCACCATCAGTCGTCTCCGCGCGGCACCAGGAAGGCCAGGCTGGCGGTGTACCCGTGTAGGTGGGTGCTGCCAGCGACCGGTCCGATTTCGCCGTTGCAGAACGCTCCGGCGATCGGCACCTGAGCAAACACTTCCCGGCACAGGTCCACGTCGCCATCGGCGGTGCCATAGAGCCCCTCGCCGCGGCCGAGGCAGGCAAACAGCAGGGCGGCCAAGGGCTCTGGATTGCGCCCCTGCTGCTTGGTTAGTAGCTGGCGCAGTTCCAGCCTTGAGGCGCCGGCATCTCGTAGTTGGAACTGCACCTGTTGCCCCACCCGCATCCGTTCGGCCACGGCTACGGCGCCGTTGCGGGGATCGACACCGAGCAGATTTCGCACCAGAAAGGCGGTAGGACCATCTGGGTCTGCGGCCGTGAGGCTGAAGTTGCTGCGGCCTACGCCCAAAAAGAGTGAGTGCTTCACCAGCTCCCGCTCTTCGGGGCTGAGATCTGTGAGGATCGCCTGGAGCGCTGCTACAGGGCTGCGGCGGGCCTGGCCCTGGCTCACCTCCAGCACTACGTTTCGCTGGGCTTGCTCCACATCAAACACCGGACCGATCGGCCGGCAGCCCTGGGCTACAACTGGATCGAGTTGCCAGGCACCACCAATCAGGCAGCCGACGGCATCGCGAACCACCTGATCTCCAAACAGCAGGGAGCCATGGCCGGCACTGTGGGGGCCGGCGACCCCACCAACTTTCGCCGCCCCTGGACAGGCGTAATCCAGGCCACTGATCAGATCGTTGATGCGGGAGCAGCTGGGATCCACCAGCAGCAGCATCGAGGGGCTGGGAGCTGCTGACGCATTGAGCAGGGCGCGCCAGGGATCAGCCGGGCCGTCGAGGTCGGGCAGGCAGTCGGTATCAATCGCAAAAGGGTGGAGCTCGGCGCCGGGTAGGCGCAGCAGGGTGACACTCAGGGCTGGTTTGTTCTCCAGCTCATGGGGGCTGCCGCCAGCATCGGTGCCCACCACCCCACCGCCCAGGCAGCCAAGCCAGTGGCTGGCCTGGAGTTTCTCTTGCAATAGGGGTAGCAGCCGGGGCAGGTCGCTGGCGTAGCTAGCTGCGGCAAAGACCAAGGCCAGATCCGCTGGACCGGCCCCCCGCAGCTGGGTTGCTATGTCTTCAACCGAGGCCTGCAGCGAGGTTTCGCTGGCTAGGGCGGTGCGACACCAGGCCTGGGCAGGACGGGCCCCGAAGGTGCGGGAGAGCCAGCTGGGCAGGGAGAAGGCGGCCATGACTTGGACCCTATCGCTTGCCGGGGACGCGGATAATGGCGCCTTACCGAACCACACGCGTGCTCGCCGCCCTGCCAGAACCCCTGTACCGCTCCTTGGTGTGGCTCGATGTCCGCCTGGCGATGCTGTTCAGCGTTGGCTTGCCCCTAGTGCTCCTGATCTGGGCGTCGGTACGCAAGGAGGGATCCTTGGTGCGCCTGCTGGGCATTTATTGGAAGGTGGCCAGCCTGTTGCTGCTTGCAACCCTGCTGCTCACCGACCGGCGACCCCTCGGTTTTGTGGTTTTGCTGCTGGCCCAGCTGCTGGTGGTTATGAGCGTTTGGTTCTGGGTGGATCTCAACGAGGAGCTGGCCGACCTGCCGCCCTGGCGTCCGCTGCCCCTGACCGTGCGCATCTGGCGCTGGAGTCTCACGGTGTGGGCCCTGCTTGGCGCCCTGCTTAGTGCCACGGCTCTGGGCTGTATGGGCCCCGGCGCTCTGGCCCAGCCCCTTTGTGCAGTTTGGATTCAGCCGCCCCTTGGCCTGCACAGGCATGTTCAGGGGCTGTTTGCCTTCATTTTTGGTGGCGAATGGACCCCAGCTGTGGCCGCCTTCATCGGTTATGTGGGTTTGGTTGCCTATGTGGTGGGCCTGTTGCAGTGGCTGCTGGTTCGCCTGCCCAAGCAAGGGCGAATCGCTGGCGATTTCTAAGGATTAGCCCCTTGCCTCCTCTGCAGCTACGACTCCGCCGCCGCCATGACCTTCTCCGCTGTATTTGTGATGGCCTTATTGGCCAGGTTGGAAGAGTTGAGCCGGCAGCGGCCTGATCGGGTGCTGCGGCTTAGGGGCCAGCTTCAACTGGCGGCAGGCCCGCTGGAGCCCTACGAGCTGCTGATTTTTCGGGGTTTTTCGAGCAGCACCACCCATCCCACCGATTTCGATCCCGACCAGCCACTGCTGCCCGAGGGGGCGGTGATCGAAACAGCTGAATTACTGCAGGCACCACTGAATCCGGCCGCGGAACAGCTGTTGGCTGGGCCCGTGTCCCCTGAGGTTTTCCTGGAATCCTGCGGCTGGGCTTGAGCCCTGAAATCAGCCCGCAACACACAGGCGGCGCCAATCACCGCAGCAGGATTCCAGCTGGGCGGCGTGGCATTGCAGCTGGGCCAGGCTGGCTAGTTCGAAATCGACGAAATCAAAGCCTGGGGCCACCGTGCAGCCCACCAGGCTCCAGGTGGCGTAACCAGCCATGGGTTCAGCTGCGAACCAGCTGCCGGCAGGCACCACGACCTGGGGCCGTTCGCCGGCGCTTAAATCAAGTCCAAGCCTGCTGACGCAAGCCTGGCCATCCGGGCGGAGTTGATAGATCAGGAGGCCGTCGCCGGCATGGTGGTGCCAAGCCTCATCGGAGCAGATCCGATGCCAGCTGGACTTCTCTCCTGCGACCAGCAAAAACAGGATCGCCGTGCTGGCGGCCCTGGGGCCCCGCGGTGTGTCGACCACCTCACTTGCCCGGTAGGTCTCGCGGTAATGGCCACCCTCTGGATGGGGTTGTAGTTCCAGCTGCTCGATCAGTGTCTTGGCGTTCAGCACAGCACCGCCACGCAGCGGCCGCAGAGGCTGGGATGGGCGCTGTGCTGACCGATGTCTGTCTCGTAGTGCCAGCAGCGCTCGCATTTTTTGCCTTCGGCAGTAGCAATCCTAATGGTTATACCCAATTCCGTTTTTTCGGGTATTAGAAGATCTGAGAGAGGTGAATCGCCTTCGCTTTGAATTGAAAAGCTTGATATCAAAAGCCAATCTTTGAGTGTGTCAATTTTGGGATGGTTGGTTGCTTCGAGGAGTTTAAATGCGTTTCGTAAATCGTCTGTGACTTTTCCTTCGCCGAGGCTTATCTGGACTTGGGCTTCAAGGGATGAGCCAATTTTTGAAGCTGCCCTGCAAGATTGGAGTTGACGATTAACTAGGTTGCGGAGGCCCATGATTTCGCCAATTGCTCCTGCTGCGAACTTTGCTGGGCCGTCTTCTGTAAACATTTCCTTCAATCTCATCTCCGTGCCTATTTCGGAGTCCTCGATTATTTGTAGCGAGGCTGTTCTCCATTCGCTTGGGGCCGTGGGCCAGCCCCGTTCAAACACCGAGGTTTCGGCTACCGAGTAGGGCAGGTTTTGCCAGATGTCTTCGGCCATATGGCAGAGCACCGGCGCTATCAGCCCAGCGAGACGCTCTAGCACCAGGCTCAGCACCGTTTGGCAGCTGCGGCGGCGGAACTCATCGGCTCCGCTCACATAGAGGCGGTCCTTAGCGATGTCGAGGTAGACGTTGGAGAGGTCGACGACACAGAAGTTCTGCAGGGCCTGGAAGAAGCGATAAAACTCATAGCGCTCGAAGTCTCCCGTCACGCTGTCGATCAGGTCGGCGGTGCGCTGCAACACCCAACGATCAAGCAGAGGCAGCTCGCCGACCACGATGGCATCGCCGCCCTCGCAGGCCGGCCGCGGGTCGAAGTCGTGCAGGTTGCCCAGCAGGTAGCGGGCCGTGTTGCGCACCTTGCGGTACACATCCGCCAGCTGCTTGACGATCCCCGGGCCCAGGGGCACGTCGGCGGAGTAATCCACCGAGCTCACCCACAGGCGCAGCACATCGGCGCCGTAGGCCGGCTCCTGCTTTTCGTTCTTGCCGCCCTCCACCAGCACCGCCGGATCGACGACGTTGCCCAGCGATTTGCTCATCTTGCGGCCCTTCTCATCGAGGGTGAAGCCGTGGGTGAGCACCCGCTTGTAGGGGGCGTGGCCGTTAACCGCCACCGAGGTGAGCAGGCTGCTCTGGAACCAGCCGCGGTGCTGATCGCTGCCTTCTAGGTAGAGATCGGCGGGGTAGTGAAGGCCGCGCTCCTGGAGCACGCCAGCCCAGGAGGAGCCGGAGTCAAACCACACGTCCATGGTGTCGCTGCCTTTGCGCCACTGGCTGGCTTCGGCGGCGTAGGCCTCAGGCAGCAGGCCGGCTTCATCGCGCTGCCACCACACATCGGCGCCGTGCTCGGCGATCAGGGCCTGGATGTGGCTCAGGGTGGCCTCGTCGCACAGCACCTCGCCACTTTCGCGGTGATAGAAAACGGGGATCGGCACGCCCCAGGTGCGCTGGCGGCTGATGCACCAGTCGCCCCGCTCGCTCACCATCGCTTCAATCCGGTTGCGGCCGCTGGCCGGCAGCCACTCCACCTCTGCTATGGCGCCAAGAGCGGCGGCGCGGAAGCCCTCCACTGAGGCAAACCACTGCTCGGTGGCGCGGAAGATCGTCGGTTTTTTGGTGCGCCAGTCGTAGGGGTAGCGGTGTTCGTAGCGCTCTTGCTTGAGCAGCAGGCCGGTGGCCTCCAGTGCCGCGATGATCGCGGGGTTGGCGTCCTTGAGCACGTTGGTGCCGGCAAAGGGCCCGGCTTCGGCGGTGAGGTTGCCGGCCTCATCCACCGGGCAGAGCACCGGCAGGCCGTATTTTTTGCCGGTGTTGAAGTCGTCTACGCCGTGGCCTGGGGCGGTGTGAACCAGGCCCGTGCCGGCCTCGGTGGTGATGTAGTCGCCGCCGATCACCACCGGGCTGATGCGCTCCAGCAGTGGATGGCGGTAGGTGATTCCTTCCAGCTCGCTGCCCTTAACGCTTAAAAGAGGTGTGAGCTCTAGTCCCAGACTGGTTTGCAGGCTCTCAATCAGCTCAGCGGCTACCACCAGGTGGCTGGCGGCTGGGCTGGGGGCGTCGCCCCGGGCAGCCACTGCGCAGATGGCGTAGTCGAGTCGCCCATTCACCGACACCGCCAGGTTGGCCGGCAGCGTCCAGGGGGTGGTGGTCCAGATAGCCACTGCCAGGCCGCCGGGGGCTACGAGCTGGTTTATCTCGAGTCCAGCTTCCTCAATTTTGACGCGCAGAGCGTGTGCATGGGGCCACTGGTCTTCATCAACTGGCAGCGCCACCACCGGGAAGGCCGCGAAAACGCTGGGGGAGGTGTGGCCGTCGGGATATTCGAGTTCGGCTTCGGCCAGGGCGGTGCGGGAGCTGGGGCTCCAGTGCACCGGTTTGAGGCCTCGATAGATGTGGCCGGCCAGCACCATGGCGCCGAAAACGCCGATCTGGGCGGCCTCGTAGCTCTTGTGCAGGGTGAGATAGGGCGTTTCCCAGTCGGCCCAGATGCCCCAGCGGCGGAAGCCGCTCTTCTGGCCCTCCACCTGCTCGAGGGCGTAGGCGTGGGCCTTCTGGCGCAGCGTTACCGGGGTGAGCTCGGCCCGGTCGCTGCTGCTGAGCCCCTGCAGCACCTTGAGTTCGATTGGTAGGCCGTGGCAATCCCAGCCAGGCACAAACCGCGCCCGCTTGCCCTGCAGCAGGGCGGTTTTGTTGATGATGTCCTTGAGAATTTTGTTGAGGGCATGGCCCACGTGCAGGGCCCCATTGGCGTAGGGAGGGCCGTCGTGCAGGGTGAAGGCCTCGCCCGGGTTCTGCTGGCTCAGGCGCTCGTAGAGCCGTTGCTGGGCCCAGAACGCTTGGATTTCCGGCTCGCGCACCTTGGCATTGGCCCTCATCGCAAAGGGCGTCTGCAGGAGGTTGAGCGTCTCCTTGTAGGAGAGGGGGTAGGAGACGGGCGCAGGGCTGGCGGTCACGTCGCCTGGGGGCAGCAGAACTGATTATCCCGCCTGGCTGCTGGAGGGCTCGGCCAGCGGTTGCGGTTCCGGGATATCGGCTGCGGCCAGGCTGTCGATCTCGCTGACGGCGCTTGGCTCTTCCGGGCGCACCCAGCGCTTGCCACTGGTTTTGGGCTGGCGTTGCTGGGTCAGCCATTGGCTCACACCTGCAGTGGCCGTGGTCAGCACGGCGAGCAGATGGGCCAGGCTGGCGCCCGCCTGTTGCATGCTGGTCTGCCAGCGTTCCGTCGACCAAAGCCGCTGCTGCTCCTCAGCGGTGAGTTGCCGCCAGCGGCCCTGGGACACCTCGCCTGCGAGCCTGCCGATCAGCAGGCCACCGCAAAGCACGCCCAGCATCGGTGCGCCCGTGAGCCGGTCGGCACTGGTTACAAGCACCAGTCCCAGCAGCAGCACTACGGCGCCCCAGGCCGAATCCCGCGGCCGGCTCAGTTCGGTGGCCAGCAGCGGCAGCAGCAGGATGGCGAGACCCAGCAGCAGCGCCAGGAGTCCGCCCAGGGTGGCGAGCATGGCCAGAAGGCATGGAGTCCCCCATTGTGGGCGCCGCCCAGCTTGTGTCTCTACAGTCGTCTTATGCCCACCTGGCGGAATTGGTAGACGCGCTGGTTTTAGGTACCAGTGGCTTTGGTCGTGGGGGTTCAAGTCCCCCGGTGGGCATCATCACTTTCTTAAGTTGCTTTGATGCAACGTTCTGGGATCTGGTTCAGCTGAGATGACACAGGTTCTGGCCGCTTCTTCAACTGCCGTGGTCTCCGAGGGGGCGACGCCATCCCCCTCACGGCTTGTGCCGAGGGAATTCCTTGACCCACCTGCCCCCTGGAACCCCACGGTTGGGTTGTTTTTAGCCGGCTACGGCCTGGCTGCGCTCACGATTTGGGGCTGGTTCGTCGCTGGCTGGCCCCTGCCCGTTTTGCTGGCTACTGGATTTCTGGCCCTGCATTTAGAGGGCACGGTGATTCACGATGCCTGTCACAACGCTGCCCACCCCCATCGCTTTTGGAATGCGGTGATGGGCCATGGCGCCGCCCTGCTGCTTGGTTTCAGCTTTCCCGTTTTTACCCGGGTGCATCTGCAACACCACGCCCATGTGAATGACCCCAAGAACGACCCAGATCACATCGTCAGCACTTTTGGTCCCCTGTGGTTGATTGCGCCACGATTTTTCTATCACGAGCTGTTTTTCTTCCGTCGCCGTTTATGGCGTCGTTATGAACTGTTTGAGTGGGGCCTAGCCCGGGCCATTTTCGTGGCGATCGTGGTGGCTGCAGCAAAATTTGGCTTTCTCGACTTTATTTTCAACTGCTGGTTTGCTCCGGCCCTAATGGTGGGAGTGACTTTGGGCTTGTTCTTCGACTACCTGCCCCACCGCCCCTTCCAATCTCGCAATCGCTGGCACAACGCCCGTGTTTATCCGGGCCGCTTGATGAATTGGTTGATTATGGGTCAGAATTATCACCTGGTTCACCATCTGTGGCCGTCTATACCTTGGTTTGAATACCAGGGTGCGTATTACGCGACAAAATCAATTTTGGACGCTAAGGGTTCGCCTCAGCGCTTGGGATTGTTTGAGACAAAGACCGATAGTTTAAATTTTATATATGATATTTTTCTGGGTGTGCGCAGCCATCGCAAGAAGCGCAGCAAGCTCAGGCCTATCGCCGCATTGATGCCTACCCGTCATGCCCGCAGGAAGGTGCTTGAGCTGCTGCATCGCACCGCAATTTCGCCGGTGCGCTAACCATTGCTCAATCGGCCAGGATTTTGGGCACACGAATAAAATTCCCCTCCCGCTGGGGAGCTTCATTCAGTAATTCCTCCCGTACCTCGGTGGGCGTTACTAAATCTTCGCGGGTGACATTCACAACTTCCACTGCTCGGGTGGTGGCTGGCACTCCTTCGGTATCTACTGTTTCAAGGTGGGCCACGTAGCCGAGGATTCGCTCCAGCTGGCCGGTGTAAGTGGCGATCTTGTCCTCGGGCAGATCAAGGCGGGCCAGCTTTGCCACCTTGCGCACGTCGTCTGCGGTGATCTTGCTCATCAGGTTGTACGGGCTGGGGCTGACGCTAGCGCTCAGGCCAAGAAGGCCTCCAGATCTGCGGCAAGGGCCGTAGCGGCGAGCTCCAGGAAACGTTCTCCATGGCTGGCTTGAGCAAGGTAGGGGTTAGAACCCATGCGGCCATCTGGGTGCCGCAGGCGGAAATCTTCGGGCCCGTGAATCGGGCCCGCTGGCGCTGGGTCGGGAAGGGGCCGTTGTTTGGCTTGCAGGCTTGGCTCGAGGTGAAGGGTCAGGGCTATTTCGCTGGGGGTGGCATGGTGACCCTCCTCGGTGCCATAGAGACTGCGCGCCTCCTGCATTACCGGGCCAGCCATGAACCAGTTGGCCAGCTTGCAGCGCAGCCGCGGCGCCACCGCCAGGCCCCAATCGGCGGCGCTGGCATAGGCCTGGGCGAAAGCGGCCTTGCTGGTGGCGATGTTGCCGCCATGGCCATTGATCACGTAGACCCGCTCGAAGCCGTGTCGCGCCAGCGACAGCACGATGTCGTGCAGCACGGCCAGCAGGGTGGAGGGTTGCAGGCTCACGGTGCCAGCAAAGCCCAGGTGGTGCTCGGCCATGCCGAAGGCCTGGGCCGGAGTTACAAGCACGCCGGTGCGGCGGCCCACCTCCAGGGCAACTGCCTCGGCTGTGAGCGCATCGGTGCCGATGGCGCCCGTAGGGCCGTGCTGCTCGGTGGAGCCCAGCGGCACGATCACGCCCTTGCAATTCTCCAGATAGGTCTCCACCTCAGGCCAGCTACGCAGCTGCAGGCGAATGGCTTCATTGGAGCTGGCGGATTGGATCATGGTGAACAGCAGGTAAACCCTGGAGACTGGCTAGTGTTTGAGAGCCAGCAGTGCCTCGGCCCATGCTGCACCGCAAGCTTTATCAGTTTTGTGCCGAACAGCGCCCCGTGTGGGTGTTTCTGCGCGATCAGCAGCGCTGGATTGAGGAGGCCACGGTGGTGGAGATCGAAGGGGATCTTGTCACCCTCCGCTACGACGCTGAAGACGACGACGAAACCCACAGCTGGGAGGAGAGCGTGCGGCTCGACTCGATAGGGGCCGTCAGCACTCGGCTGGCCTACGTGTGCCGCAGCGGCAGCCCCGACGACGTGATCACCTCAGAAGACTGCCCCGAGGCCGAGAGGCTGCCTAGTCAGGGTTAGTGAGCCGTGCCGTTGCCGTCGTAGTCGTCGGTGTCGTAGTAGCCGCCTTTGGTGCCAAAAAACAGGGTGGCAAGCACGAATAAGCCGCTGCCAAAGATCAGCACGGTGGCGAGGGAGAAACCGGTGGAGTGCATGGCGTGCCTAAGTCTTGACATTAAGGATTTCAGTCTGCTGGCGGCTGCTCCCTGTGGCGAGCAACACGTCGATCTTGTGGTGAATTCATTGCCAAGGGCCTTTTTCGCCCGCCCCGCCGAGGTCGTTGCCCCCGAGCTGATCGGCTGCCTGCTGATGAAGCGCCAAGCCTCAGGCGAGTTGCTGTGGGGCGTGATTGTGGAAACGGAGGCGTATTCCCAGGAGGAGCCCGCCTGCTACGGCTATCGCCGCCGCACTCCCAGCAACGAAACCCTGTTTGGTGAGCCTGGGCGGTTTTATGTGTATGTGAGCTATGGCATTCACCACTGCGTGAACGTGGTGACGCATAAACCCAACTGGGCCAATGGGGTGCTGCTGCGCGCCGTTGCCATTCCTGGTAAGCCGGAGCGGCTGGCGGCGGGTCCAGCCCTATTGGCACGCTGCTTTGGCATCGATCGCACCCACGACGCCCAGCTGGTGCATCCCGATCGGGGGTTGTTCATAGCGCCGCGGCCGTCAGAGCTGGCAAATTTGGCCGCGGCCGACCTGATGCAAACCAGCCGCATCGGCATCAGCCAGGGCCAGGACCTTCCCTGGCGCTGGTATTTGCGGGCCAGCCGCAGCGTCAGCAGGCGGGTCAGGGGTGATCGGCCGCCCCCTGCACCGGTGCCGTGAGCCTCAGCGGATTGGGCAGCCATCACTTGAAAATCCTGTTAACGGTTGAGGGAATTGATGAGCCTGCTGGGGCTATGACAGTTGCTCCTGCAGCTGCCTGCTGATATCTGCCTCAGCCCGGAGCAACGCCGCAGCTTCCCGCCTCTTTGTCCCGAGCTGCTGTAGGGATTGCGGCTTGAGCTGCAGGAAATTTGGCAGATTTAACCAGCACAAGTCAGCCCCTAACCTGGCTTTGTTAGTAGCCGCACCCCTTGAGCAGCTGGAGCCACCGCCACGTGCTGGATCTGGCGGCCTTTTCGCTGGATGATTTCACCACCGTGCTGACCCTGGCCCAGCGCTTTCGGGCCCTGCCGGTGGCCGGCGCTCGCAAGTTGCCCGCCCTGCAGGGGCGGCTGATGACCAGCCTGTTCTTTGAACCCAGCACCCGCACCCGCAGCAGCTTCGAGCTTGCGGCCAGGCGGCTTTCGGCCGATGTGCAGAGCTTCTCGCCCTCTTCCAGCTCCCTGAGCAAAGGCGAGAGCCTGCTTGATACGGCCCGTACCTACGTGGCCATGGGCGCCAACGTGCTGGTGGTGCGCCATCGCTGTGCCGGGGTGCCCCAGAGCCTGGCAGCCGATCTCGACCGTGATGGCGAGCGAGTGGCAGTGCTCAACGCTGGCGATGGCCTCCATAGCCATCCGAGTCAAGGACTACTCGATATTTTCACTCTAGCGCGCCATTTTGCCCCTGAAGCCCCCACGCCCGCGGCTCTGAGGGGCAAGCGGATCGTAATTGTGGGAGATGTGCTTCATTCCCGCGTGGCCAGGTCCAACCTCTGGGCCCTCACCGCTTGCGGTGCCGAGGTGGTGCTCTGCGGTCCGCCCACCTTGCTGCCACGCGCCTTCGCCGATTTCGTGGCGGCACCACCACCGGGCCAGGCGGCTGATCCGGTCAAAAGCCGGGGATCGGTGCGTCTGGAGCGCACCCTTGAGGAGGCCTTGCCAGGCGCCGATGCGGTGATGACTCTGAGACTTCAAAAGGAGCGTATGCACCAGCACCTGCTCACCAGCCTCGATACTTATCACCGGCAATTCGGCATCACCCGCGGGCGCCTAGCTCTCTGCGGCCAGGCCGTGCCGCTTCTGCATCCAGGCCCTGTGAATAGGGGTGTGGAGCTTGCTGGCGATGTGCTCGATGATCCCGCTATCTCACTGGTGGAAGAGCAGGTGCGCAACGGTATCCCCGTGCGTATGGCGTTGCTCTATCTCCTGGCTGCGGCCGAACCGCTGGCCTGAAAAAGTTTCCTAGTTGTGGGATTAGAGCAGCTTGAAGCCGTCAAGCAACAACCCGTAGAGCAAGCCGATCCGGGCCATATCCAAGAGTTGCAGCACTAGTGCATCGCCACCACGACGTATCAGCGGGCCCCTGGCGCGAATGGCCATTTCGATGGCGGCTACGCAGATTAGTGCCCCCACCGGGTCGAGCTTGGACAAGGAGCCGGTGATCGAGCCGACGGCTCCGCCAATGCTGAAGCTGATCAGCAACACGATCAGCAGCAGAGATAAACGCCGCCAAGGATTTGCAGCCCAGTTTTCCAGTGTTGTCCTGGCTTGGGCGATCCTTTCCTGGAAGCGGGTCTTCTGGTATCTCGATTCGGGGGGTGTGGCAATCACGGCTGAACGAGTATCAGCGAAAGCCAAAATGGAAGGCAGGGATGCCGCTGGCGGTAATCCCCATCACCCGGCCCGTGCCCTGCCAATCCCTTTCTACACCATCTCTGGTGTGTTCGAAGCCTTTTGCCGCTACATATAGGGGATTCCAATAAAAAAGCCTGAGACCGAGGGCCCAGGCTGGGTGATGGGGACTTATTTACAAAAGCGTCTACATGGTGACCGATGAACGGCTTGTAGACGTTTGCCAGAGCGTCCCTGGCCGCTTGACGTCCTGGGGGAGCCGCCCAGCCTGCACCTCAACCGTCGCTGTCTTTCTTGCGAGAGGATTTACCCTCGAGGAGCTCTAGCAGAGCTTCCATCTGGGCCATAACCCCCCGAACCTCGCCGGCTTCGGGAAGTAGGCCGTCATCCATAACTCCTTGATGCATTTCTCGGAGCTCCTGGCGGATGTACCGCAAGTGGCTAACCACCTGTTCGCGCTTCGACTGCGACATTGATGGGTGTTCTACCAATACACCCTTTTACCGCATCGCCGGTTTACTTCTGGCCAAACCGTGCCTTGGCCTGCTCGTAGAAGGGGGCATCGATCGCGCTAAGACCAGCCTCTTGGGCCATGGTTTCGATCCGTCGCCGCACCGCCGGCCTTACGAAAAACGGCACTTCCTTGAGTTTTGCTTCGGCGTCAGGGTGCCAATCCATAGGGCTGACTGGAAGCACATTTGTCAGTAGAAGTGGAGAATAGGGGACTCGAACCCCTGACCTCTGCGGTGCGATCGCAGCGCTCTACCAGCTGAGCTAATTCCCCTGGTCCGGGTTGTTCGACATCCCGACAGGCCCATTATCCCCGACTCCACATCCCTACCAACACTCCATGAACGCGTCGATCACCCCCGAACGGCTCGCCGCTTTCGATGAAGCCGCGATCGCCGAGCTCGCCCGCCGACTGGAGGAAGACGACTACCCCAGTGCCTTTGACGGATTGGCGGATTGGCATCTGATGCGCGCCCTGGCGATTCATCAACCGGAGTTGGCTCGCCCCTATGTGCATCTAGTGGACCAGGAACCCTTTGATGAGGACTGACCCGCCGGCATGCGCAGACCCTCTGGTGCACCCGTTGGCGGGTCGCCGCGTGTTGGTGGGTATCAGCGGCAGCATCGCAGCTGTCAAGCTGCCCCTAGTCGTGAGTGCCTTGGTGCAGTGCGGCGCGGAGGTGCGCTGCCTGCTTACCCCGGCGGCAGCCCAACTGGTGAGTCCAGTTGCCCTTGCCAGCCTGAGCCGAAATCCCTGCAATCTCGAGGCGGATCAGTGGAGCCACCACGCCCCCAGACCGCTGCATGTGGAGCTGGCCGAATGGGCGGAATTGGTGCTGGTGGCGCCCTTAAGTGCCACCAGCCTGGGTCGCTGGGTGCATGGCTTGGCTGACAGCCTGCTGGCCAGCACCCTGCTGGCAACCGAGGCGCCGGTGCTGGCGGCTGCGGCGATGAACACGGCGATGTGGGCTTCTCAAGGGGTGCGCCGTAACTGGGAGCTGCTGCAGAGTTTTGAACGGGTGTTGCCCTTGGGACCTGGGGCGGGATTGCTGGCCTGCGACCGGCAGGGCGACGGTCGCATGGCTGAGCCGCAACAACTTCTATTGGCCCTGGAGTGTCTGCAGCTGTGGGGCTGGCAGCGGGACTGGGCTGGGCTGCGGCTATTGGTTACGGCCGGCCCCACCCGCGAACCGCTCGATCCTGCCCGCTGTCTAACCAACCTGAGTACCGGGCGGATGGGTGTGCTGCTGGCCCAAGCCGCCCGGTTGCGTGGGGCTGAGGTGACGCTGGTGCATGGTCCGTTGGCCTTGGACTCCCAGTGGCTGGAGGGCTTGGCTTGCGTGCCGGTGCAAACGGCGGCAGAAATGGAGCAGGCCTTGGTGCGTCTCCAACCCACTGCCGCTGCCATTGCCATGGCAGCGGCAGTGGCCGACCATCGCCGCCAGCATCCGCTCGCCCACAAACTCACTAAGGAGGAGCTAGCCGTTGAGCTCACCTCCGGCTGGCAACCGGTGCCCGATCTTTTGGCTGGTCTGGTGAATCGCCGGCCCCCCGGGCAGCGAATTTTGGGTTTTGCGGCCCAATCGGGTGAGGTGTTGGTTGAGGCCCGTGCCAAGTGGGCTCGCAAGGGATGCGACCTGCTGTTCGCCAATCCGATTGATCAGGCTGATGCGGGATTTGGCGCCCCAAGCAACCACGGCTGGTTGCTTGGGGCGCAGGGCGGTGAGCAACGCATCCAGTTGGGATCGAAGCTGGCAATCGCTCAACAGTTGCTTACCGCCCTGCGTCCGTAGGTAATGGCTTAGGCCGCCAGGGAATCGGCGCTTGCGTCTTCGTTCTGGAGCAGCTCCATGAAGGTGCGCAGTTGCAACCTCGGGATGTAGGGCCAACCCCCACTGCGCTCCACGCTTTGCAGCAGGCTAAAAAGCTGGCTGCGGTCGGCTGGAAGGCTGCCTCGAAAGGGGCCATCCTGAACGGAGCGATGTAGCTGCTCTAGCTGTCGCAGCAGGGCCAGCAGAGCTTCAGGCTGGCCTTGAAGCTCGTTTGCCAGCTCCTCTAGATGCTGCAGCTGGCTGGCGAGGCGGCTTTGCTGGGGTGGGGTGAGGCTCATGAAGGTTGTTGCTCTGCGCTCGCGTCGGGCTCTCCCATACAGGTTGTTGAGAGCCGCGACATCGTACGGGGAATCGCTGATTAGCACCGGTAAGATCAGCGACAGCCCAGTTCCCACCCACCGTCTCTGCGGTGTTCCTCATGAGTTTCCGTCCTCTGCTGGCCCTCGTGCTGGCGCTGTGCCTGACCCTGGTGACCGCGTGCAGCGGTGGGGCCAAGGCAGTGGATCGAGCCAATCTCACCTACGAAGACATCCACAACACAGGTCTGGCCAACGATTGCCCAACCTTGCCCGAATCGGCCCGAGGCTCAATTGCCCTCGATCCCTCGGTCAAATATCAGTTGCGAGAAATTTGCATGCATCCAGCTGAGGTGTATGTCAAAGGTGAGCCTGCTAACAAGCGCCAGGAGGCCCAGTTCGTTGCTGGCAAAATTCTGACTCGTTTTACTTCCAGTCTTGATCAGGTTTATGGCGATCTAGCTGTGACAGCTGATGGCCTCAGCTTTAAGGAGCTCGGCGGCATCGACTTCCAGCCGATCACCGTGCTGTTACCCGGCGGCGAGGAAGTGCCTTTCACTTTTTCCAGCAAGGAATTACTGGCGACTGCAGATGGTTCTGCCCTCACCACCAGCACCGATTTCGACGGTCCATACCGGGCCCCCAGCTACCGCACCAGCAACTTCCTCGACCCAAAAGGTCGTGGTCTAACCACCGGCTACAGCAGCGCTGTTGGCTTGGTGCCTGCTGGAGATGAGTTCACTGGCGAAACCGTTAAGCGCTATGTGGACGGCTCTGGCACCATGAATCTCTCAATCACGAAGGTTGATCCCAGCACCGGCGAGTTTGCTGGCGTTTTCACCGCTATTCAGCCCTCCGACTCCGACATGGGAACCAAGGCCGTCGTTGACGTCAAAATCGTCGGCCAGCTCTACGGCCGCCTCGAGCAGGTCTGAAGACTTTCCGTTTAACCACTCAGGTTTTGGCTGCCGTTTGTGAGGCCCCATATGGGGCCTTTTTTATTGGTGCCTTGGGCTTCCGCAACCCCTTGTCTGGGAGAATCCAGCCCACCCCGTGCTGCTCTCCATGACCGCTGCTGAATCCGCTGGCCTGATCTCGCCCCACGGAGGATCGCTGGTGAATCTGGTGGTGCCGGAGGCTGAGCGCGAGGCCCTGAAGGCTGGGGTGAGCCGCCGGATCGAGTGCAGCCATCGCAATGCCTGCGACGTTGAATTGCTCGTAGTTGGAGGGTTCTCGCCCCTGCGTGGCTTCATGCACCAGCAGGACTACGACGCCGTGGTGGCAGGCCACCGCACCACCAGCGGCTTGTTGTTTGGCTTGCCGATCGTTTTCGACACCGATGATGCTTCGATTGCTGTAGGAGAACAGCTGCTTCTCACCTATCGCGGCCAAGAGCTGGCAATGTTCACGGTGGAGAGCCGCTGGGAGCCCGACAAAGCGCGTGAGGCTCAAGGCTGCTACGGCACCACCTCAATTGAGCATCCGGCGGTGAAGATGATTGCCACCGAGCGGGGTCGCATCTACCTCGGCGGCTGCGTTCAGGGTCTGGAGTTGCCCTGCCGGGTTTTCCCTTGCAAAACGCCCGCTGAAGTGCGAGCCACCCTCCCCGAAGGCCAGAGCGTGGTGGCCTTCCAGTGCCGCAACCCCATTCACCGCGCCCACTACGAGCTGTTTACCCGGGCTCTCGAAGCAGCCAACGTCAGTGAGCAGGGTGTGGTGCTGGTGCACCCCACCTGCGGCCCCACCCAGGACGACGACATTGCCGGCGAGGTGCGCTTCCAGACCTACGAGCGACTGGCTGCCGAGGTGAATAACCCTCGTATTCGCTGGGCCTATCTGCCCTACTCGATGCACATGGCCGGGCCGCGCGAGGCCTTACAGCACATGATCATCCGCAAGAACTACGGCTGCACTCACTTCATCATTGGCCGCGACATGGCTGGTTGCAAGAGCTCCCTCAGCGGCGAAGACTTCTACGGCCCTTATCAGGCCCAGGATTTCGCCCGTGACAATGCTGCGGAGCTGGGCATGGAGACCGTTCCCTCCCTCAACCTCGTCTACACGGAGGAGGAGGGTTATGTGACTGCTGAACACGCCGAGGCCAGAGGCCTGCATATTCGCAAGCTCAGCGGCACTCAGTTCCGCCAGATGCTGCGTGGGGGTGAGGAAATCCCTGAGTGGTTCGCCTTCCGCAGTGTGGTGGAGGTGTTGAGGGCCGCAGCCGGTTAACATTCCGTAACTGACTTCTCAGCTGAGGCAAGGTTCTTGAAAAAGCGCTGGCGCAACGCAGGGCTCTACGTCCTTCTCGTGATCGTGATGATTGCAGTGGGTACTGCTTTCCTTGACCGGCCTGACCCGGCCAATGCTCCACGCACCTTGCGCTATAGCGACTTCGTTGAGGCAGTTCAGGCCAATGAGGTGTCACGGGTGCTGATTTCCCCAGACAGGGGTACGGCTCAGGTAGTCGAAAATGACGGTCGCCGTGCGGTGGTCAACCTGGCACCTGACAAGGATTTGCTCAAGCTGCTCACAGACCACAACGTCGACATCGCCGTCCAACCCAGCCGTGAGCCGGCGGCTTGGCAGCAAGCTGTGGGCAGTCTGATCTTTCCGCTGCTACTGCTGGGAGGTTTGTTTTTCCTGCTTCGTCGCGCCCAGGGTGGCGGTGGCAATCAGGCGATGAATTTTGGCAAGAGCAAGGCACGGCTTCAAATGGAGCCGCAAACTCAGGTGACGTTCGGCGATGTGGCCGGCATCGAGGGCGCCAAGCTCGAGCTCACAGAAGTCGTTGACTTTCTCAAGAATCCTGATCGCTTCACGGCGGTTGGAGCAAAGATCCCCAAAGGGGTATTGCTGGTAGGCCCTCCTGGAACCGGCAAAACTCTGCTGGCAAAGGCAGTGGCAGGTGAGGCAGGAGTGCCTTTCTTCTCGATTTCCGGTTCGGAATTTGTCGAGATGTTTGTTGGCGTCGGCGCTAGCCGGGTGCGTGACCTTTTCGAGCAAGCCAAAAAGAGCGCACCTTGCATCGTCTTCATTGATGAAATTGATGCAGTCGGTCGCCAGCGAGGCGCAGGCCTTGGCGGTGGCAATGACGAGCGTGAGCAGACCCTCAACCAGCTGCTTACTGAGATGGACGGCTTTGAGGGCAATACCGGCATCATCATTGTGGCTGCAACCAACCGCCCAGATGTGCTTGATTCGGCCCTGATGCGTCCAGGCCGTTTTGACCGTCAGGTAGTGGTTGATCGTCCCGACTACGCCGGTCGATTGCAGATTCTTGGCGTCCATGCTCGTGGTAAAACCCTGGCGAAAGATGTCGATCTCGATAAGATTGCGCGCCGTACCCCTGGCTACACCGGAGCTGATCTCGCCAACCTGCTCAACGAAGCTGCGATTCTTGCTGCCCGCCGTCAGCTCACTGAAGTTGCAATGGATGAGGTCAATGACGCCATTGAGCGAGTCATGGCTGGTCCAGAGAAAAAAGATCGAGTCATGAGCGAGAAGCGCAAGCGGCTTGTTGCTTATCACGAAGCTGGCCACGCTCTGGTTGGTGCTCTGATGCCGGACTACGACCCGGTGCAGAAGATATCGATTATTCCTCGGGGTAATGCAGGTGGCCTCACCTTCTTCACCCCCTCTGAGGAGCGGATGGAATCGGGTCTGTATTCCCGCTCCTATCTGCAGAACCAGATGGCCGTTGCCTTGGGCGGTCGGGTTGCCGAAGAGATCGTCTACGGCGAAGACGAAGTCACCACAGGTGCTTCCAACGACCTCCAGCAAGTAGCCCGCGTGGCCCGCCAGATGGTCACACGTTTCGGCATGAGCGACCGCCTAGGCCCAGTTGCCTTAGGCCGCAGCCAGGGGGGCATGTTCCTAGGCCGAGATATCGCCGCAGAGCGCGACTTCTCTGAGGACACAGCTGCCGCAATCGACGAGGAAGTGAGCGACCTGGTGGCGGTGGCCTACAAGCGAGCCACTTCCGTTCTCGTCGACAATCGTTCGGTGCTCGATGAGCTCGCCGAGATGCTGGTAGAGAAGGAAACAGTCGACGCCGATGACCTGCAGGAGCTGCTGATCCGCAGTGATGTGAAGGTGGCGGAATACGTCTAAACCGCTAACGCTGCTAGACGCTTTGCACCACCAGCCGCTGCTGGTGGTGCTTCGTGGTTATGACCTGCTTGAGCTGCTGCCCTGTTTAGAGCGTTTGCAGGGGCTGGGTGTTCAGCATGTAGAGCTTGCCTGGAGCACCCATCCCCGTTGGGTTGCCCAGGCGATTGAGCTACGTCAGCGCTTCGCCCATTTGCGCTTGGGCGCGGCTTCGGTAGTCGACTTGGCTGGCCTTGAAGCTGCTGCTGCCGCTGGCCTGGGCTATGCGGTTTCACCGGTGCTGGATCGTGGCTTGATTGAGGCTGCAATGGCTTTGCGTTTGCAGTTCGTGCCAGGCGTCATGTCTCCATCGGAGGTGCATCTAGCGCGTTTGTGGGGATGCTCGATCGTCAAGCTCTTTCCCGCCGCCGCGCTGGGCCGCTCCTATTGGCAACGACTCGCAGCTCCTCTGGCTGGCGCTGCCGGCTTGCCCTTCTGCATTGCGGCAGGTGGACTTGGTCCTGCTGATGTGGAGCCCTGGCTGGCTGCCGGAGTTGATGCGGTCGCCTTGGGTGGTTCGCTGGTCAACCCCGCCGATTGGGAGGCGTTGGCCAGGCTTGTCGAGCGCCTGAGGTCCTAGCTACCACAGGCCGCACTGGCCCTTTTGGCGCAGCAAGTGATCGGCCAGCACCAGGGCCACCATCGCTTCCACCATCGGCACGGCTCGCGGCAGTACACAAGGATCGTGCCGGCCTTTGGCTTCGAGGGTGGTGGCCTCACCCCGCTCGTTGATAGTCTGCTGGGCCTTGCGGATCGTGGCGGTGGGCTTGAAGGCCACCCGAATCACGATTTGCTCGCCGTTGCTGATGCCCCCCTGGATGCCACCGGAATTGTTGGTGGCTGTGTGCAGGGAGCCATCGCCTGAGGGCAGGAAGGCATCGTTGTGCTCGCTGCCCTTGAGCAAGGTGCCTGCGAAGCCCGAGCCGATCTCAAAGCCTTTGGTAGCGGGCAACGACATCACCGCCTTGGCTAGGTCGGCTTCGAGTTTGTCGAACACGGGCATGCCCAGGCCCATTGGCGCCTGGCGCACTAGGCAGGTGATCACGCCGCCGCAGGAATCTCCGTCCCGGCCAATTGCCTCGATTCGCTCGATCATCTCGGCGGCCATGGCTTGGTCTGGGCAGCGCACGATGTTTGCTTCCACAGCCGCCAGGTTCACCTGCTCTGGGTCGATCGAGGCTTCTAGGTCGTGAATGCGCTGCACCCAGGCAATTACCTCGGTGCCGTGGGCCTTGGCTAGAAGTTGTTTGGCGATTGCTCCCGCCGCCACCCGGCCGATGGTTTCGCGGGCTGAAGCCCGGCCACCGCCGCTGCGGGCTTGTATGCCGTACTTCGCTTGGTAGGTGGCATCGGCGTGGGAGGGACGGAAGGCCACGTCCATCTCCCTGTAGTCCTGAGGGCGTTGATCTTTGTTGCGCACCACCATCGCGATCGGTGTGCCGAGGGTCACGCCATCGAGCAGGCCACTGAGAATTTCGACCTGGTCATCCTCCTTGCGGGGGGTGGTGATCTTGCTCTGACCTGGCTTGCGGCGGTCGAGCTCGGCCTGGATCGCTCCAAGATCCAGCGCCAGCCTCGGCGGGCAGCCGTCGACGATCACGCCAACCCCACCGCCATGGGATTCGCCAAAGGTGCTGATGCGGAAGAGATTACCGAAACTGCTGCCCATGGGCTTAATGCGCTGCAGCGAGCCTACAAAGCAGTGCCTGGGGCAAGGTTGCCGCAAGGCCAGGGCTTTTGCTGTATGGCAACCGGTTCACCAGTTCGATCAGCGCATTTCAGGCAGGGAGCCGAAGTGTCTGACCGCCCTTGGCGAATACCTCCAAGCTCTCCTGCTGCCAGACCCACGCATGGTCACGTAGAGATGCCGTTTAACTTCTTTAAGCAGTTAAGGATGACTGGTGAGAAAGGAGGAGCGTGCCGCCCTGATCCTGCAGCGGCTTGAGGAGCACTACCCCACAACACCGGTGCCCCTCGACCACAGCGACCCCTTCACATTATTGATTGCCGTGCTGTTGAGTGCCCAGTGCACCGATAAGAAGGTGAACGAGGTCACGCCGGCGTTGTTCGAGTCAGGCCCTACACCCCAGGCGATGGCGGTTGTGCCGGAGTCCACGATTCATAGCCATATCAGGCAGCTGGGTCTTGCCAGAACCAAAGCTCGCAACGTCAAAAGGTTGGCTGAGCTCTTGCTTGAACGTCATGGCGGAGAGGTGCCCGCTAATTTCAATGCCCTAGAAGCGCTGCCTGGAGTAGGCCATAAAACTGCCAGCGTCGTAATGGCTCAGGCGTTTGGTGTGCCGGCTTTCCCTGTTGACACACACATTCACCGGCTAGCGCAGCGTTGGGGGCTGAGTAGCGGCGAGAGCGTGAGACGCACCGAAACCGATTTGAAGTGCCTGTTTCCGAAAAATGCTTGGAACAAGCTGCACCTACAGATTATTTTTTATGGCCGTGAGTTTTGTACGGCCCGTGGCTGCGATGGCACCGTTTGCCCGCTCTGCCGCGAGCTGTTCCCTAAACGCCGTAAGCCCGTGGTCTGGAACAAGGCTTGAAGAGCTGAGTTGTTGCTGCATACTTTCACAAATAGCTTGCCTCCATAGCCTCCTTTCCTCTTGCCCACCTGGTGTGTTGAGACCATTCTTCTGCTGTGCGTCGATATCGCAGCTCGATATCTTGCAAGAAATTTCCTTTGCCGGCTAACTGATAAATCCAGTAAGCGCTTTTTGCCAACAGCTCAACCCCCATGCCAATAAAAAAGCTCCCTTATTACAGGGAGCTTTTGGGATTCCGTTATTACCCAGCCGTAGCTGGGCTGTTGACTATCAACCGATTGCAGG